>CAMHIV010000134.1 GCA_946185185.1 uncultured Treponema sp.
ATTACAGAAATGTGTACTACACATCCTTCAACTATTTCTTCTTCAATAGGTATTAATTTGGCAGATTGTATAGAAAATGAAGATAATAATTCTTTATCTCTCTTTTTAATTCAAAATGCAATTTCTAAAAAAGCAAATTCTGATTCGCAATACGGTTCGCTTTCTGTTTATACAGGAAACAGTTCTTCTACAACCAGAGCAATCGATATCGATTCAATTTCGTCCGCAGACATTGAAGTTAGCGGATATGGAATGGAGTCTAAAACTAAAACAGGAGTAACTGTAAGCAACGGAAAAAGTGCATCAGGTACAACGATTACAGGAATTCCGGTTGGAAAAAATCGAGTTGTAACCGTTCAGGCAAATGAAACTCTAGATAATATAAAAAGTGCTATCGCCGGAATCCAGATTACAGAAGTTTGCGACATAAACAGCGGTTCAAATAGTGTGACTGTAAACTGGGCTTCAACCAAATATGGTAATGTTTATAAGAAACTTATCGAACTTAATTATAATCCTGTAAATCTTGATGTTGAAACTGTAAAAAGTTATCTTCCAAAAGATTCCAACGAAATAATTCATGCTGCATTGATTAATGCAAGTCAGCTCGCTTCTGACATTAAAGAAGGTTCCTTACAAACTCCTGACACATATCGACTTGAAACCGGAACAGTAAATTTTACCGCAGATACCGCAGTTTCAAATATTACGTTTCAGGTTTGTGACCCGGTTTCTGAAAAAGCCAATTCTGTAGCATCTGGATTGAATTCAATTTCAAATGTAGCGCCAGGAACCTGGAAAGTGTTCGCACTTCGAAATAATTCGGTTATTTATAATTCAAGTGTAACAATTGGTTCTGGAGAAACTGTTAATTTAGGTGAAATCCAGTTCAAAGTTCCTTCGCCTCGTCTTGAAAATTCTGCAGGACAGCAAATCAGTGAATTCATTACCGGTTCAACAAAAATATACCTAAAAGCCCGTTCATTCGATGACGAAGACGAACTTTCCGGCGTAAAAATTTATTACACAACAGATGGAACAGAACCTACAACCTCAAGCACCTTGTATACCTCAAGTGGAATTACTGTAAACGTCGGAACAACTCTGAAAGCAATTGCAGTCTGCAACGGTTTAGTCGATTCTGAAATTTCTAACTGGGAATTTGACCGTCCTGCAATCGGATATACTCATCCTTCAAGCGGAATCTACTCTCCGGTAGATGAAGATTCATGGTCTAGTGGAAGCTGGGCTCTTGGAGCAAATATTTCCGGCTCAACCACTACCTTTGCACTTTATTCTGCAAATGCTACAAAAGTTTTGCTAGAAATCTATGGTTCAGCATATGGCGCAGACGCTTTGTACGACTACTGGATGGAAAAGGGAACCGATAATGTATGGCGCGCAAAGCTTTCCGGCAGTCTTTCAGGGAAAATTTACGCCTTCCGCTGCTGGGGACCAAACTGGACTTACTCAAGTGAATGGACTCGAGGCGGAAGCAATGCAGGTTTTATCGCAGATTACGATGATGACGGTAACCGATTCAATCCTAATAAAGTTCTGTATGATCCTTACACAAAAGAAATGACTCACGACGTAAGTAATGCTGCTGCCATTGCTGCGTATACAACAACTAATTCAACTTATGCACTTACAACACCGGAGTACGCAATTCTTTCTTCCGGAGAACCGCTTGATACTTCAATAAAATGGCGAAATTATGACTCAGGAACTATTGCTCCTAAGGGATATATTATTTCTGACAGTACAAGTTATGGAACAAAACCTGGAATCGCTGCAAGTGAAGCAAGAATCTACGAAGCTCACGTTCGAGGAATCACAAAGCACGAATCATCTTCAAGCCTTACTTCAATTTTAAGCGGAATCGATGGTTTTGATGAAGTACAGAACGTTCCTGCTGAATACCGTGGAACATACAAAGGTGCCGCATATATCGCTCCTTATCTTAAGGCTCTTGGAATTAATACAATTGAACTTCTTCCTGTTCATGAAACTGATAACGATGCAAATCCTGATGACAGTGCAGGCGGTAACTACTGGGGATATATGACCTTCGGTTATTTTGCTCCGGACAGACGCTATTCTTACGACAAAACCGCCGGCGGACCAACCCGCGAATTCAAGGAAATGGTAGAAGCCTTCCATAACGAAGGAATCGAAGTTTACCTTGATGTTGTTTACAACCATTCCGGCGAAGGTGGAACCTGGAACGGAAGTACCACAAAATGGGATTCTGAACAGAATAAAAACGTTACTAACGATAATTACGATGAAGGAAAACAGTGTACCGTTGTAAGTATGCGCGGTATCGATAACCAGACATATTATTCCCTTGTTTCGGACAAAAAATGGAGTTACTGGGAAACAACCGGCTGCGGAAATAACCTTCAGTGTGATAATTCTGTTGTCCGCAAGTTTATTATAGATTCTCTTACTTACTGGATTCAGGAAATGGGTGTAGACGGCTTCCGCTTTGACCTTGCTCCTGTTCTTGGTCGCGAAGGTAACGGAACATGGAATTTCTCAAGCACTGCAACAACTCTTACTCAGATTGCATCACTCGGAGCCTCTAACAGCGTTGAAATGATTGCAGAAGCCTGGGACTGCCAGTGGCCGGGCGGATATAAAATCGGAAAATTCCCATCTGGCTGGGGAGACTGGAACGGTGTATACCGCGATGTTGTCCGAAAATATGTCGGTGGAGCGGGAACAACAGAAACAAAAGCAGATTACGATAATGTTCTTTACAGCCTGAACATAGGAAACGCTCTTTACGGAAGCAGTGATGTTTTTGGAACTTATAGACCTTCTGTAAACATGATTGATGCACACGACGGTTTCACACTCGCAGATCTTTCTTCTTATGCGGGTGCCGGAAACGCATGTAACGGTAATGCATGGCCATTTGGTCCTAGCGATGGTGGTAACGGCGATACGAACTATATTCCTGTAAACACACAAACTGGTCACAGACAGATTAACCGCAACTATATTGCACTCCAGATGGTTACCCGTGGAATCCCAATGATTGTTTGGGGAGACGAGTTCGGCCGTACGCAGAACGGAAACAATAACCCTTACATGATTAACACAGATTCACCACAGGCAATTCCTACCGGTGGAGCAGGAACTTACAACAATGCATTCGGAACCTTCGATAATGAAGCCGGAATAAACGGAAACTTCCTCTTTATGAAACGAATGCTCAAAATGCATTCTGACCCGGCATTTACACAAGCTTCTTATTCTTCACCAGTTCTTACATATCAGGACGGAGGTGATTCAAATGACTTCACATTCGGCTATAAGATTGCTGGTTCTGCTATTACCGGCGGACACGATTTCTACTTCTTCAGCAACATGACTGATGGACAAGTAACCGTTACAATTCCAGCTCCAGCAAGCGGCTATCACTGGGTACGAATCTGCGACACAGGAAGCTGGGCAGAACGTTACATGAACAGCTGGGAAATCGATGATACCGAAGCAGATGAATATTACGAAATAACCACTTCAACAAAATATGGTGTAGGAGCATGGACAGTTCTTATTCTTGAACAGGTTGCCGATGGTCCGGTAACTCTAACTTGTGCAAATCCGGTTATTTCCGGCGAAACTCCATTTGAATCAAGCACAACAGTTTCAATTTCATGCGGAACATCTGGTGCAAGCATATATTACACAACAAACGGGACTGTACCTACAACTTCAAGCACACGATACACAGGCTCGTTTACTTTATCGGATACAACAACGGTAAAGGCAATCGCAGTTGCAACCGGTTATAATAATTCCAGTGTAACTTCAAAAACCTTCAAAAAGGGAAGTTATGTTGTAAGCAGCAAGAGCGGTGTAATGCTCCAGGGATTCAACTGGGACAGTGCACCTCGTGGTGCTTCTACATATTGGTACAAGTGGTACAACATTATGAAAAATAATGGTCCCCAGATTGGAAATACATTTGAATATGTATGGTGCCCACCTCCAAGCATGACAAATACAGCTTCTTCAGAAGGTTATGGACCTACACAGTGGTATGATTTAAACAACTGCTACGGAACAAAAGCTGAACTTGAGGCAATGATTTCTGCAATCAGTCCTGCAAAGGCAATTGCTGATATCGTTGTAAACCATCGAGATGGAACAACAAGCTGGGGTGATTTTACAAATCCTGATTTAGGCTGTTCTTTGAGCAATAATTCATATCCTGCAATCTGTTCTGATGACGAAGGCTTTACAACTTCTACAAGTCCAATGTACGGTTATTCATCTACCGCCGGAGCTTCTGATACTGGTGCACAGTATACAGCAAGCCGCGACCTGGATCACACAAATGTAACAGTGCAGAATGCAATAAAGACTTATCTGAACGATTATCTTAAAAATGTTGGCTTTGTGGGCTGGCGTTATGACTTTGTAAAAGGTTACGACGGATATTATGTTGGTATGTATAATGCTGCAAGTGATGCGGAATTTGCAGTAGGTGAATACTGGCCTGGCACCGACGATGGCGGCGGATACTTTAGTGCAAGCGATCCAAGCAGCTGGGCTAATAAAATCAACAGCTGGATTTCAAGAACGGAAACTGGCGGATACAAAACTCGTGCATTCGACTTTGTTCTTAAAGGAATAATGAATGACATCTGGGGATGCTCTTACAGTAGCGGCTCAAGTTCTGCAACCAATAATTTTGGAAATCTTGCAAACAGCCTTACCCTTGTAAACAGTCAGCCGGAATATGCTGTAACCTTTGTTGATAACCACGATACAGGTTCAACACAGGGACACTGGAAACTTCCTGACACAGCAATTCCTGCCGCTTATGCTTACATTCTTACACATCCGGGATTCCCATGTGTTGCATGGCAGCATTACTTTACTTACTCAGAAAGTGGATCTTCTTCATCTGCCGGTTCAAGTCAGTATATTGCAGAAAACACAGCCGGTACTATAAATGGAAGTTCTGGCTCATTAAGGGAACTTATTGATACTCTTATTACTTTAAGAAAATCTCTTGGAGTAGAATATGACAGTACAAAAGAAATTCTTTCTTCTTCTTCAAGCTGTTATGCAGCCCGCATTGATGGTCAGAACGGTTCATTTATTGTAAGCATAGGTTCTTCTGTTTATTCAGGTGATGTAACTGATTACGAAGTAGTAGCATACGGAACAAACTACAAAGTATGGCAGAAAGGTGGCAGTTCTAAATGTGCAGCACCAAGTATCAGCATTTCTGACGGAACTGTAACAATCAGCTGTTCTACCGACGGAGCAACAATCCTCTATTCAACAGATGGAACAAACTTCAGTACTTACACAGGAAGCTTTAGCGTAAGCGAAGGCACAACAGTTTATGCCTATGCAACAAAGACAGATTACGAGGACTCAAACGTAACAAGTAAAACTTGTTCTACAGAAACTACTTATACAATTACTGGATCGTTCCCTTCTTATTGGGGATCATCAAATGATGTTATGTTTGCCTATATATTCGGAGGATCTGATGGAACTCAATGGGTTTCTGCAAGTTATGAATCTAATATCTTCACATTCTCTACATCTTACAACTTTACAACTTGTATTGCTGTAAGAATGAAATCTGGTACAACAACTCCAAGTTGGGATAATAAATGGAATCAATCTAACGATATAACTATTTCAGGAACAACAGGCACTGCCACTTCGTTTGAGTGATTTTTATCCTGTAAAAACACGGTTGTTTCGGTTACTGCGACAAACTCAGTAACCGAAACAACGTAAGTTTATGGAACTTTTACTCACGTATTTTATCCGCCATAGCCAGCGCATTTCGATAAAAAATCGGTTCCACGATATCTGCGTAATTATTTTTTAAGAATTCAAGCTTTTTCATTAATTCATCCAGAGTATCGAATCGGCCAACCAGCATTTCACAGTAACCGGCTTCGCGGTTTTGCTTTGCATCCTTATTTTCCATTTGTTTGATTGAGATCACAAAATCCAAATCGTACAATTCTTTAAGTTTTTCCTGGCTCAAAATCGGAAATTTTATATTCATAACATATTTTAATTCCCGTTCTTCTGGAAAAAGAATCATATCAAAAATAAGACGGTTTAAGCTTGCAGAATAAGTCGAAGTTTCACCGGAAAGACGGGGATTTATATCGACTATAAACCATTTATTTCCATCAAAAACTAAATCTACCT
>CAMHIV010000135.1 GCA_946185185.1 uncultured Treponema sp.
GCCTTCTTTATGCGTTCTGCAATTTCAACAGTTCTAGAAAGCTCATTGTGCCCCGCTAGATTTTTATCCATCATATCAGGCGAATGCCATAATCTAAGTCGAATCCAGTTGATTCCATTGCTCTTAAGAAATGAAAAAATATCAACAGCGTTACCGTTTTTATCAAAGTAAACACCGCCGTTCGCTTCAATTTCGTAGACCATAGAAGCATCAAAACCCTTCATAAAGGAAGATTCATTCTTTCCATTCAACAAAACAAAAGGAATCATTCCTTCCAGATCAGTTTTCTTTGCCTTGTCACAAGAGCTGCAAAAAAAAAGGGAATAGAAAAACACTGCAAAAAATGCGAAAACTCTCAAAAAATTACATTTTTTCATAAGCGCTCTCTAGGCTTTAAAGTTCAATGCACTTACAACGGCAGCAATTCCGGCACGACCTACACTGGATGATTTTCCAACGCCCCATACCTGGGAACCATCTTCCTTTGTAATCTGAACATAAGCCACCGCATATGTATCACTACCAGTACCAACACTGTGTTCATTAAAACTTGTAATGTTGAACTTAGGTGCAGGAGTCTGCTTAATTGCATTTACAAAGGCATCCAAAGGACCGTTTCCGTTTGCTGCAACAGCATATTTTTTTCCTTCCCATTCAACAGTTGCCATTGCTGCAACCTGTTCAGGAGCTTCACCTCCTCGTTCACCTTCAATATGTTTTTCTGAAATTTCAATAACGTTAAGAGGCGATTTTGTTTTAAGCCAGGTCTTTTCAAATACATCATAGATTTCAGAAGGTTTAAGTTCACGCTGAGCCTTATCAGCTGCATCTTTTATCATTGTTCCAAAGACAGGATGCATAGCCTTTGGCAAAGAAAGACCATAATCCTGCTCCATAATAAATGCAGCACCGCCCTTTCCGCTCTGGCTGTTGATTCGGATAATTCCTTCATATTGGCGACCAATATCATGTGGATCAAATGTAAGATACGGAACGTCCCAGTATGCATTTGGTTCCATTTTTACGCGGGCAGCCATTCCCTTGCGGATTGCATCCTGATGAGAACCACTGAATGCGGTAAATACAAGTTCCCCGGAATACGGAGTACGAGGATGAATTTCCATTCCAGTAAGGCGTGTATATGCTTCTGTAAGCATAGGCATATTTGTAAAATCAAGTTCAGGATCTACACCCTGGGTATACATGTTCATTCCAACTGTAACAATATCGAGGTTTCCGGTTCGTTCTCCGTTTCCGAACAAACAGCCTTCTACACGATCAGCACCAGCCAAAAGACCAAGTTCACACTGAGCAACACCTTCACCGCGGTCATTGTGATTGTGCAAAGAAATTATTACATTTTCACGATCACTTATGTTCTGGCAGAAATATTCAATCTGATCGGCAAACTGATTAGGAAGAGCGCATTCGACTGTTGTAGGCAGATTCAAAATAACCTTATTATCTGCAGAACACCCCCATTCAGCCTTTACAGCTTCACAAACTTCAAGAGCGTAATCGATTTCTGTTGTACTAAAGCTTTCCGGAGAATATTCAAGTTGGATTTCTGTTCCCTCACTCATAGAAAGACATTTTTTTACACAGCGGATACCATCGATTGCAATCTGCTTAATTTCTTCCTTTGTTTTTCCAAAGGTGTACTTTCTCTGAGACGGGCTTGTTGAATTATACAAGTGGAAAATTGCTTTTTTGCAACCTTTTAAGCTCTCAAAGGTTCGTTTAATCAAATGCTCGCGTGCCTGGCACAAAACCTGCAAAGTTACATCTTCCGGAACATGATTTTCTTCGATAAGGCGACGCATAAATTCAAATTCAGTGTCGCTGGCACTAGGAAAGCCAACCTCAATCTGCTTAAAACCAATTTTTACAAGGAGGTCAAAAAATTCAAGTTTCTGTTCTACGCCCATAGGATTAATAAGAGCCTGATTTCCATCGCGCAAATCAACAGAACACCACAAAGGAGCTTTTGTAATCAGATTATTCGGCCAGGTGCGGTTCTTAATCGGTACAGCCTCAAATGGTCGATATTTTCCATTTGGATTCATAGAAACTTTCATATTTTACCTCACAATATAAAAAAAAGACCCGCCGTTTTGGCAGGTCTGTAATTTACAAATCAATAGATTACACCACTACTTACCCAAACGGCTATCGAGAAGATTCATTCAATAGTAGAAGTAGCAATGTCTTAATCATGATTTAACTATACTTTTTTTACACAACTTGGTCAATGCAAACTAAAATACCCGCAGTTTTCACACCTTAAAACCGGTAATCATTTCGATTACGCTGTCAGAAGCGGTACGATTTCGCTGTGTTGCAGAAACTGCTGTTTCGGCTGCATTTTTCATTTCTTCCATCTTCGAACTGACTTCAAGAGAATCAAGATTTGTCTGATCAGAAAGCTTTTTCAAATCGTCAATTCCACCAAACAATCTTGAACTTTCATTTCTCATCTGAGAAGAAGCTTCTTTTATGCTGTCTGTAATTCCGTTCAGATTTTTTACACTACCCAAAATATCATCAACTGCAGAACGTTCTTCTTCCATTCCAGTAGAAACTTCTTTTACAAGGCGGTTAAGAGCATTGATTTTTGTTCCAACTGCAAGAAAACTTTCTGTAGACTCATTTGAAGACTGAACAATTCCTTCAATCGAAGCTGAGACATATTCCAGAAGAGCTTTGATTTCCTGAGACTGTTTTGCAGAAACTTCCGCAAGAGAACGGATTTCATCAGCAACAACACCAAAACCTTTTCCAAATTCACCTGCATGAGCCGCCTCAATTGCAGCATTCATAGCAAGAAGGTTAGTCTGGCTGGAAATTTTTGCAATCGACTGGTTTGCATGAGTCAGATTTGCAGACTGTTCTACAATCGCTTCAACCTGTTCACTTACCTTTCGCTGTGTTTCCCGCCCCTTTTCACTTTCTGCAACAAGAGTATCAAATTCAGCAGTAATATGAGCTACACTTGTGTTCATAGACTGGATATTTGAAGAAATCTGTTCAATAGCAGAAGAAGACTGCTGAATGGCCATCTGCTGGCTGTTAATTTTTGATTCCAATTCATCAATTTCTGCTTCAACGCTGTTCATAGATTTTGTAATGTCATAAACCTTGTTAGACTGAGTATCAATTTTCTCGCGGATTCCAGAAACACTCGATTCAGCGGCATTTAAATGACTTGAATGAGCAGTCATTTTTTCTACAAGCTGATTTCCACTTTCTGTAAGAACTATTGTCTGTTCCTGAAGTTTTGAAATCAAATTTGCAAGACTCTGAATAACGCTGTTGCAGTTCTTTGCAAGGAGCTTTAATTCTTTGCCGCCAGTTTCGGGAATTCTATGTGTAAGATCTGCCTTTCCGGAAGAAATTTCTTCCATAGCATCTGAAACCTTTTTCATTTCCCCGAACAGAAGTGAAGTCAATAAGTAAACAATGATACAGCCAACTGCCAGAACTCCAATACTAATCAGGGAAAGCTTTAAGATTTGAGTTCTCATTGTTTCTACAAGGAATTCTACTTCAAAGTCACAACCGATAATTCCCACAACTTTTCCGCTTGAATTTCGAATTCCTCTGTAGGTACTGATTACCCAGCCCCAACCGTCCTGATATTCAAGTTCAGCGCTTACAGTCTCACCGGTCTTGTACGCATAGAATGGAGCTTTCCCCCAGCTAGATACATCTTCTTCATCGCCAAGAGCAGAAAAATTGTCTTTATCAAGAGGATTTCCGCCGTCAACAATATACTTCCAGGAATTTCCAAATTTTGCCATTGTGTACAAATATGCTGCGCCAACAGATTCCTTAAGATCATTCAACTGAACTCTCAGTTCATCGTAATAAGGATCAGAATCATCCATTGTTGTTAAAATTTTTTCAAACTCATCTCCGTCAATAAAACCGGAAGCCTTTTCAACAACAGGACGTCCCTGAATCCCCGCAAATACTTCTGCCGTATGCATGATTGTTCGGGATGAAATAAAAGTCACCAGAAATAATGAAACAAGAATAAAAGCACCAAAAGCTGCAATAAATCGAACCTTCAAAGATGAAAACATATAATCTCCAGATAATTTTCTTATCGTCTTAGATTGTAAATTATAAACCATAACTATAAAAATGCAAAACAAACATTGATGAAGAACATTTTTCACATCTTGAAGAACCCCCTGCAAATAATTATTATGGAAGAACATTTGCATTTCTTTATAGAGGAGGAAACCTTATGGTTCCAACATTAATTACACAATTACTTTCAACAAAACCGGAAGGACAGAAAGTTACTGTCTGCGGATGGGTTCGCACTGTACGCGACTCGAAAAATCTTGTTTTTATTCAGGTAAATGACGGAAGCTGCTTTGCAAACATCCAGCTCACATTTGACCGAAACGCTCCTTCTAATAATGCAAATGTAAATAATATCGAAGAAGAACTCAAAAAATTGAATACCGGCGCTTCTGTTCGTGCAGAAGGTCTTTTAATCGAAAGCCCGGCTTCTGGTCAGGCTGTAGAAGTTACTCTTGAAAGCCTTAAATGTCTTGGTACCTGTAATCCGGATGAATATCCATTGCAGAAAAACAAGATGTCTATGGAATACCTTCGCACAAACGCTCATCTTCGAGCACGCACAAACACTTTTGGTGCCGTTTACCGCGTTCGTAACCAGATGGCATTTGCCGTTCATTCTTTCTTTCAGGAAAGAGGCTTCCAGTACGTAAACGCTCCGGAAATTACCTGTTCTGACTGTGAAGGTGCAGGAGAAATGTTCCAGGTAACTACCCTTTCAATGGAAAAGATTGCTGAAATCGCTCTTGAAAAGGGTGCAAAGGGAATGAAACCAGAAGATGCTGCAAAACTTGTAGACTACTCAAAGGACTTCTTCGGAAAGAAGGCAAGCCTTACAGTTTCAGGTCAGCTTGAAGCTGAAACAATGGCTACAGCATTGAGCCGCGTTTACACCTTCGGACCTACATTCCGTGCTGAAAACTCAAATACACCTCGTCACCTTGCCGAATTCTGGATGATTGAACCTGAAATGGCTTTCTTTGACCTTGATGACGACATGGACATTCAGGAAGAATTTGTAAAATATCTTTTGAACTGGGCTTTGACAAAGTGCCGCGCTGACCTTGAATTCTTTGACAAGAGAATCCAGCCAGGCCTTATTGAACAGCTTGAAAAAGTTGCAAAGGCAGACTTTGTACGCATTTCATACACAGACGCAATTGCAAAGCTTGAAGAAGCTGAAAAGAAGGGTGCTAAGTTTGAATTCAGTCCTTACTGGGGCTGTGACATTGCAACAGAACACGAACGCTATCTTACAGAAAAGATTTTCGGCTGCCCTGTAATGGTTTACAACTATCCAAAAGACATCAAGTCTTTCTATATGAAACAGAATGATGACGGAAAAACTGTAAAGGCTGTAGATGTTCTTGTTCCTGGAATCGGTGAACTTATCGGCGGTTCTGAACGCGAAGAATCTTACGAAAAACTTGTAGCAGAAATCGAAAAACGCGGAATGGATAAATCTATCTACGACTGGTACCTTGACCTCCGCAGATTCGGTACTGTTCCACACTCTGGATTCGGTCTTGGATTTGAACGCCTTATCCGCTACGTAACAGGTATGGAAAACATCCGAGATGTAATTCCATATCCACGCGCACCAAAGTTAGCAGATTTCTAATCTGCTAACTTTAACGAGTTTTTGCATTCGCAAAAACTCGCGCATGGATTTAGCTTCGCGATGTAAAAATATCGCACCCATTAAGACTTATGGTAAATAAACTAAAATCTACATTTTCTAAAATTCCGCAATTAGTATTTCTCACCATAAGTTTTTTTTTCAAAAATAATCTGGATGCATGCGCTTCGGCCTGTGCATTCAGTTTTATCTTCAGTTTTTTTCCAATTCTTGTACTGGTACTCACACTTTTTGTCCGCTTTCTACACATCAGTCCTGCAATGATTTCTGACTTAAGTGTTGTACTTTCGGAAGTAACCCCTTACGTAGATGTTCATAAAATAATGGATGCTCTTCCAGATGGATTTGTTCTTACCTGGGGAAACCTTTTTCTTCTGCTGTTTGTAATATGGATGGCACGAAAACTGTTTCTTTCGATAATTAAAGGTCTTCTGCAGATTTTTAACTCAGTT
>CAMHIV010000136.1 GCA_946185185.1 uncultured Treponema sp.
CCTTGAAGACGAAGTTGCCGGCCTGAAAACAAAACAGGCTGCCATACAGAAGGAAATCAAGGAGATAGAGAACTTTATCGCCGAGAAGAAGAATGAGATGGAAGAAAGGCGCATGTCCATCAAGAAGTACGAGCAGCAGAGGAACAACGTGCGCAACAACCGCGAGTTCGAGTCTATTTCCAAGGAGATAGAGTTCCAGCAGCTGGAGGTTCAGCTTGCCGAGAAGAGAGCCAACGAGGGCACCAAGAAGCTGCTCGACAGAATGGAATCGAAATTCCGACATTATGCTATTTAAAAGGTGTAAATGAAATTGGTTCATGCCGTCTGTGTATGGTCGAAGTTCAGGGATTTGATCACCTTATTGCAGCCTGCAAAACAAAAGTCCAGGAAGGCTTTGTTGTTACAACAGAATCAGAAAAGCTTACAAATTATAGAATCACTATGCTCAAACTGATTTTGTCGAATCACGTAATCGACTGCATGAACTGTCCTGAAAATGGAATTTGCCGGCTTCAGGCTTTATGCAACAAATACGGAATCGAAAAATCAGAATTTACAGGCTCCCGCTCAAAACTTGCAGCAAAATTTCCTAAACTGGAAAGCAATCCTTATGTCTCGTATGACCCGAGTAAATGTGTTCACTGCCAGCGATGTATAAGTGCCTGCAATAAACTTTCGTGCAATCATACTCTGCAAAGCGGAAGAACCGGAACATTCCACCTGGTAGAAGCACCTTTTGGCGAAAACTGGAGGCAAACTGGCTGCGAATCCTGCGGAGTTTGTGCGGCTTCATGCCCTACAGGTGCATTAACAATGAAGCGCCAGAAAAATTACCGCCAGTGGGAAGTAAAAAAGGTGCTTACAACCTGTCCTCATTGCGCAACCGGCTGTCAGTTCAATTTAATCGTAAAAAATAACCGGATTGTAGATGTTGAAGCTGCAAATGGTCCTTCAAATCATGGGCTTTTGTGCGTAAAGGGTAAATCAGGCAGCTTTGATTTCGTGCATTCACCAGACAGACTTAAAAATCCACTTATCAAAAATAAGGAAACCGGAAAATTTGAAGAAGTTTCATGGGAAAAAGCAATTTCATATACAGCCGAACGCTTTATGGAATTAAAGAAAAAATACGGCGGAGATTCACTTGCCGGTTTTGCCTGTTCCCGTTCAGCAAACGAAGATGTTTACATGGTTCAGAAAATGGTCAGAACCTGCTTTGGCTCAAACAACACGGATAACTGTGCGCGGGTATGCCATTCAGCAACCGTTGCAGGCCTTGCCAAAACACTCGGAAGTGGAGCGATGACTAATCCTATTTACGACATCACCCACGACGTTGACTGCATTATGCTCGTAGGTTCAAATCCGGAAGAAGCGCATCCTGTAGTCGGAATGCAGATTCGCCAGGCTGTAGAAAAAGGAACCCGGCTCATCGTTGTGGATCCGCGCGAAATCGGACTTGCAAAAAAAGCTGACATTCATTTAAAGCTTCGCCCGGGAACAAACGTTGCGTTTGCAAACGGCATGATGCACATAATGATTGAAGAAAACCTTGTGGATCAGGAATACATCGATGAATTTACAGAAGGTTATGAAGAAATAAAAAAACTTGTTGCAGAATACACGCCTGAAAAAGTCGGAGAAATCTGCCATATCGATCCGGATAAGCTCCGTGAAGCAGCCCGAATGTATGCAACAGCCAGAAAGGCGCCGATTATTTACTGTCTCGGCGTTACAGAACATTCAACGGGAACAGAAGGTGTTATGGGGATGAGCAACATGGCTCTTTTGTGCGGTAAACTTGGTAAAAGCGGATGCGGCGTAAATCCTCTTCGCGGGCAGAACAATGTTCAGGGAGCCTGCGATATGGGCGCTCTTCCAACAGATTTCCCGGGTTACCAGAAAGTTGAAAATGAAGAAGTCCGTGCTAAATTCGAAAAGGCATGGGGCGTTTCTTTGAATCCAAAACCGGGCTTAAAGGCGACCGAAGTATTCCCTGCAGCGATAAAGGGCGACATAAAAGGGCTTTATATCTGCGGCGAAGACCCGATTGTTTCTGACCCGGATACAACTCACATTAAAAAAGCACTTGAAAGTCTTGAATTCTTTGTAGTTCAGGATTTGTTTATGACAAAAACTGCAGAATATGCAGACGTCATTCTTCCAGCCGTAAGTTATACCGAAAAGGAAGGAACCTTTACAAATACAGAACGCCGGGTTCAGCGCATAAGAACAGCCGTTACCCTGGAAGGAAATATGCGTCCAGATACGGACATATTAATCGACCTTATGAACGCAATGGGCTATAAGCAGTCTTATCTAACAGCTTCCCAGATTATGGACGAGATTGCAGAACTCACTCCAAGCATGCACGGAATTTCTTATGCGCGTCTTGATGCAGGTGAATCACTTCAGTGGCCTTGCAAAGAAAAAGATGAACCTGGGACTCCGATTATGCACGTTGGAAAACCTGCAAGAGGAAAAGCTCTTCTTTATCCGGCAAAATATGTTCCTTCATCAGAACTTCCGGACGAAGAATATCCGTTTGTACTTACAACAGGACGCATTTTGTATCAGTACAACGCAGCCGCAATGACTTCCCGCGCTCCGGGACTAGTAGAAATCGCAGGCGAAGGCTTTATCGAAGTAAACTACAAGGATGCAGAAAAACTTGGATTTGCAAATGGTGAAAAGATTCGTGTTTTAAGCCGACGCGGTTCACTTACGGCAACAGCAAGAGTAGGCAGAAAAGTTTCCGAAGGCGAAACCTGGATGCCGTTCCATTTCCCGGATTCTCCTGCAAATGTACTTACAAATGCAGCTCTGGACTCCTTTGCGCGTATTCCTGAATACAAAGTCTGCGCAATCCGAATGGAGAAGCTCTAATGGAACTTGAAGAAGCCGTTTCTCTCATGAAAAATGTACTTACACCTGTAAAAGAAACGGAAAACTGTTCGGTTCTGGAAGCAGCAGGTCGAATTGCAGGTGCCGATATTTTTGCGCCCATAAATGTTCCGTCCTTTGCAAAATCTGCAATGGACGGTTATGCAGTCCGAAGTGAAGATGTTTATAAAGCAAGTCGCGAGTCACCTGTAAAACTAAGGGTTATAAAAGAGCTGTTTGCCGGTGACAGCGCAATAAATATTGAATCTGGCGTAAATACCGCAGTCCGCGTAATGACCGGTTCCCCTGTTCCAGACGGTTATGATTCTGTCGTAAAACAGGAAGACACCGATTACGGAGAGAAAACTGTAAGCGTTTATTCGCCTGTAAAAAAATGGCAGAATTACTGCGCAGTCGGGGAAGATATTCAAAAAGATGAACTTGTTCTAAAAACAGGAACCGTAATCAATCGCTCAAACATTGGACTTCTTTCAAGTTTGGGAATCCCGGAAATTAAAACCATTCGAAAAATCCGCTTTTCAATACTGAGCACTGGAAGCGAACTTATTGAATCTGGGAGTCTCCTTTCTCCCGGGAAAATTTATTCGAGCATTGCTCCCATGCTTTCCTTCTCAATTAAAGCAGCAGGGCAAACTGTAATAAAAAATAAGATTATTCCTGATGATGAAAAAGAAATTGCAACAGCAATAAAAAACGCTGCCACAGAATCTGATGTAGTAATAACAACTGGAGGAGTTTCCGTCGGAAAAAAAGACTATCTTCCAGCCGTATTAGATTCCATGGGTTCAAAAATAATTTTTGAAAGAGTAAAAATCCAGCCGGGATCGCCTACCCGCGCAAGTCTTTTGAACGGAAAACTGATTTTAAGCCTTTCCGGAAATCCATATGCAGCCCTGGCAAACTTTGATATTTATTTTTATCACATTCTTTCAGTTTTAACAGGAGCTGTTTCTCTCGCACCTGAGAAAAAAACTGCAGAACTCGTTTCTCCATACGAAAAAATCAATAAGTCCCGCCGCCTTATACGGGCATTCTGCGACGACGGCAAGGTTTCGCTTCCTGCAGAAAACCACGCATCTTCTGTAATCAGTAACCTTACGGAGTGTAACTGCTACATCGATTTACCAAAAGAAACTGTATGTAAGCCGGGCGACAAAGTTTCGGTCTGGATGATGAGGATATAAAATGAGCGCTATTTCAGTTGCAATTCTCGCCGGCGGAAAAAGTTCCAGAATGGGAACGGACAAAACAAAACTTCTGTATGAGGGAGATTCATTTTTAAACCGCATTGTCACGGAGCTATCCTGTTTTGATGAAGTCATTGTAAGCCTTGCCCATGATGAAAAAGAAGACGATTTTAATTCCTCTGGAGTTACGCTTGTCCGGGATGAAAAAACTGATTCCGGCCCAATTGAAGGAATCCTGCGTTCTCTTGAAAAAGCTAAAAACGAATTTGTTTTTTTCTGTGCAGCCGACATGCCGCTTATGAAAAAAGAAGTCCCGCTCTTTCTTTCTCAATTTATCTGTTCAGATTTTGAGGCTTATGTTCTTACCTGCGAAGGGCGTTTTCAACCTCTCTGCGCGATTTATTCAAAAAAAATGATTCCGATAATTCACGCCCAGATTGAAAATAATGAATACAAGCTTTCGCTGCTTTTTGAAAAAGTGCGGACAAAGCTTGTTCCGATTGAAATAAGTTCGATTCCAAAAGAAGCTTTATGCAACATAAATACGCCGGAGGAATATCGTAAACTTTCTGCGCCGTATATTTTCTGCGTAAGCGGACTTAAAAATAGCGGAAAGACGCGCATGATTCTTCTCTTGCTTGAAGAATTTATTAAGCGCAGATTTTCTGTGGGAGTAATAAAACACGACGGACACGACTGCTTTACGGATGCAGATGGAACTGATACAGCTCGTTTTGCAGAAGCCGGCGCAATCTGTACGGCAATTTTTTCGGATTCCAGATTTTCTTTAACCGCAGCCGAAATAGCCGATGAAAAAAAATTAATCGAAAAAATTCGTGCGCTCAAAAACAAACCTGATATAATTATTATAGAAGGGTTAAAAGATTCGCTTTTTCCAAAAGTTGAAGTTTTACGAAGCTGCATTTCGAAAAAAAGCGTCTGCAAAAAAGAAACTTTGATTTGTACAGCAAGTGATTTTTCCGATGTGCCGTACAATGATGTAAAAAATTATTCGGACACCGCTATAAAAGAAATTGCGGATGAAATTTTAAGGACAATTACAAAATGAAGTATATAAAAACAGAGGACGCCGTTGGACAAGTCTTGTGCCACGACATTACACAAATAATTCCTGGCGAAAAAAAAGGTCCTGTTTTCAAAAAAGGTCACATCGTCCAGAAGGAAGACATTCCCGTTCTGCTTTCGGTGGGAAAGGAACATCTTTATGTCTGGGAAAAACGGGAAGGAATTTTACATGAAGACGAAGCGGCGGAAATTTTGCGCGATATCTGCATGGGTAATTCTCCTGAATTGAACGCCAGTCTGCCAAGCGAAGGAAAAATTGAAATTACGGCAGCGGTTGACGGACTATTAAAAATCAATTCCGAAAAACTCATCGCTGTAAACAGCCTTGGACAGATGATGATTGCAACAGTTCACGGAAATACACTGGTTCACAAAGGCGATAAACTTGCCGGCACCAGAATAATTCCGCTTGTAATCGAAGAAGAAAAAATGAAAGAAGCACAGAAAGTTGCCGGGTTTACCCCCATTCTTTCGATTCTTCCGTTTAAAGAAACAAAAATCGCACTGGTAATTACAGGAAGCGAAGTTTCCAAAGGGCTCATAAAGGATTCGTTTTCCACGGTGCTTGAAAAAAAACTTGGGGAATTTCCCGTTTCTATAATTGGAAAGGTCTACCCCGGCGACGACAGAACGACCATAACTAACGCAATTATGGATTTTACAGAAAAAGGCGCAGATATGGTTTTGTGCACCGGCGGAATGAGCGTTGACCCTGACGACAAAACTCCCGGCGCCATAAAGGATACGGGAGCGGAAATCGTAACTTATGGTGCGCCGGTCCTTCCGGGAGCAATGTTTTTGCTTTCATATTTGAGTCGTGGAAAAAAAACAATTCCTGTTATGGGACTTCCGGGCTGCGTAATGTATGCAAAGCGAACGATTTTCGACCTTATTTTTCCGCGGGTTCTGACTGGCGAAAAACTTTCTTCTGAAGATTTTGCTGTATACGGAGAAGGCGGTCTTTGCCTTGGCTGTAATCCGTGCCATTATCCA
>CAMHIV010000137.1 GCA_946185185.1 uncultured Treponema sp.
TAAATCACCATTATCTTCTATTGTACTTGTTGATAATACTTTATATACTGATGAGTTTCCTCCTCGATTATCAAAATAGTCTTCATCTTCTGATTTTTTTTCAATTTCTTCTGCCATTTTTTCTGCACTCATAGAATTAGTTTATAGTATTTTGAATTACATGGCAAGTTTTAATATTTTGCCATTTTCCCGCAAATATAATTCTTTTCAAAAGGAACTGCGCGGACTGTAATTTTTCCGCAGCTATTTATTATACAAGTTTCCCCGCTGGCACAGCTACGAACAGAAGGAACTCTATTTTCAATGCTTCTAAAAACTGCTGACTGAAGATGTTGAATCTGGCATTTTCTGCTTTCTGCCCAAAAATCATTACTTAAATTGACAAATGCCTTTGCACCATTTCGCACAAACTCTCTGCAATCTGCGCTAAAGGTATCTTCAAAACAAACTGGAGTTGCAAAAACAAATCCGTTCAAATCAAATATTTTACGTTCGCTTCCAGGTACCCACATATGAGTGTCACCGCCCAACAGTTTTTCATAAAAATACGGAAATTGCTTTTTATATGGAAAATATTCACAAAATGGAACAAGATGATTTTTTTCATAATGCTGTGGCGCTGGCGGAATTACATTTTTTCCCGGCTCAAAGAAAAAAGCACTATTGTAATCATTTCCATCGATAGAATTATAATTTCCTATTACAAAAGCAGTTTTTTTTCCGTCAACATAAGAAAGAAGCCGTCGAACCAGATTTTTTCGTCTTTCATCGGCGCCGTCATAATGCTTCAAAATAGAAGGAATCACCGCAGTCTCCGGCCAGACAATTAAATCTGCGGTGAGATTTTCTTCAAGAGCTTTATCTGTAAGAGAAATTAAATCTTCTAAATCATTTTCATATTTCTGGATTCCGCCCTTCCAGGGATCAGAATTATTTTGCACCGCAATCACAGTAATGTACGGGGATTTTTCTTCAAGCTGCTTAAAATAATGAATCCTTACAATTCCATAAATGTTAACAGCCGCAACAAGAACAAGGAATATCGAAACAGCAGTAACTCTTTTGTAAAAATTTTCTTTCCTAAAATTCACCAGAACAAAATAAATCACCGAAGAACATAAATTTAAAACAAATGAAACGCCCCAAACACCCAAAATATCGGCAATCTGAATAAAACATAGATTTTCATATTGGGAATAGCCATTAATTCCGTAAGAAAATCCCAGAAAACCTAGAGTTCTTACATATTCGTACAAAGTAATAACTACTGGAAGCAATATTACCGAAAAATCTTTTGCTTTTAAAAGTACAATTTTTATGATTACAAAAAGTATAGCCCAATAAAAAGCGTATAAAAAACAACAGCCGAACAAAGCAACTTCGCTAAAATGAAACATCCAGAACAAATAGATAAAATACGAAAGGAAGCCGTACAGTACACCAAACAAACTGACATAGCGAATTGAAAGATGATGCACAAAAAGAAACACAGGGAGAAAAACAAACCAACTGGACCATGTATTTTTAAAACCAAAAAGCAGAACGGAAAGTGCAAAAAGAATTACATCAATCCATCTGCTTTTCAGGAATTTTTCGAACTGCATTATTTTTTTGCTTTTTCCTTTATTTCAAGCCGAGCGATTTTTTCGCGCATATCCTGACCGGCTCTAAAAGCTGCAACATAATGAGGAGCAACTGAAAGAGTTTCGCCGGTTTTTGGATTTCTTGCTACTTCACGCCCCTTTCGCAGTCTTGGTTCAAAAGTTCCAAAACCGCGAAGTTCAATTGAAGCACCGCTTTCCAAAGATTTTTTTACTTCTTTCAAAAATTTTTCAACGATATCCTGAATTAAGTACTTTTCACAGTCCGATTTAAAATAAATTGCCTCGACCAAGTCATTCTTGGTCATTTTCTTTCCACCCATAATTAAATCCTATTGTTAATACAAAAAATCCAGTTGAGAAAACCCAACTGGATTCGAGTTGAATAACTTAATTCAGTTATTTAGCTGTGTTTGCAGCGAATGAAACATTGTAAAGTTTCATCATGCGAGACTTCTTACGAGAAACAGCGTTGCGTGTCAAAACACCCTTGCTGCGAGCTGAATCGAGTTCGCTTACAAGTGTCTTAAGCTTTGCTTCTGCAAGAGCCTGATCTTTTGCATGAACAGCTTCTACAAACTGTTTTGCATATGTCTTGCAAGTGCTTTTAATAGCCTTGTTATGAAGTCTGCGAACTTCACTCTGTGCATGACGCTTTTCTGCAGATGTTTTCTTAGTTGCCAAAGGGGACCCCCAAAAAAAAGTTAACTTTCAATATACTAATAAAGTCAGTCTTTTTTGTCAATCGGATAATATATATTGTATTTCCATCGATTCGAATAATTGACTAAGACAATCAGAATCGGTATATTATACTTCTAATACGTATTAATCTTTTTTTGGAGGAACACCATGGCCGGAGCTAGTAAAAACTCTCGTACTACTGTTGCAACACAGAAATTCGCATGTCCAGATTGCGGCGGCGAAATCATTATGAAAACTTTGTATGAAGCAGGAAAGCTTAAGAACGTTGCTGAATGCTCAAAGTGCAAGCGTACAGAAAGACGTCCAAAGGATTTCAAATAATCTGTTTTAAAAACAAAAAAGCAGGTGATTGCGATAATCGTGATTCACCTGCTTTTTTTTGCTCTTTTACCCTTTTTAATACTGCGAAGCCGGCTTTTTTCGCCATTCTTCAAGCTGAGCCTGAATAAGTCTGCGGCTTTCTTCAAGAATATAAACTTCTTCTTCCTTGGTTTTTGGACTCTCAAATACCTTAAGAACCTTTACACGATATGAACCATTTCGCAAATTTGTCATAATTCTGTTCATATCGCGAATCTGGTAACCGCCGTCAAGTGCACATGCTACAACCGGAAGCTTTGTTGTTTCATTCAATTTTCTAAAGCCAGCAGAATAGAATTTTCCAACATTTCCATCACGAGTTCTTGTTCCTTCCGGGAATAGAATTGGTATCTGATTTTTTTCAATAACTCTTTCGCCAAAATCCTGAATAACTTTCATGGCAACCATTGGACTTCCGCGTCTTGGAACCATACAATGCTGCTGCACACGAAGCATTTCCGAAACAAGAGGAATATGACGGCTAAGATTATCCTTTGCAACAAAGCGAATTTCTCGTTCTTTCAAGAATTTCATGTAACATGGAATATCAAAAAGGCTCTGGTGATTAGAAAGAATCATGTATTGAGGTGGAAGCATTTCTTTTGATTCATTATAGCCGAAGAAGTGAAAATCCATGTACTGATTCAAAATAGCAAAAACCCGAGGAGCCAGAACTTTTACAATGTACTGAGAAATCGCAGAACACCATCGTTTACTGACTGGATAGGCAATTATATTCAAAAATGCAGCAGGAATAACAGATGCAAATAAACATGCTAAGGTGATAAAACTTGACACAAATAACTCCAAAGAAGTTCGTTTCGAACCTCTACGAATCAATTTTATATGCTAAAAAAATCACTGTCAATCTTATCATTTAATTATCAGCGGAATATAAAATCAGAAACCGCCGAACAAATTTCTTCCAGAGGAGCGTACAGGCGTTTGCATTCCGGAACATTTGCTAAAAACAAGGAGCCGTATCGTTTTTCATAAAGACGACGATCTAAAACAACCACTGTTCCACGGTCACTTCCCCGTCGCATAAGGCGCCCCACTCCCTGCCGGAATTTAATAACTGCCTCTGGTACGCTTAATTCCATAAAAGAACTGCCGCCTTTTTTTGTTACCGCTTCAGATCTTGCTGTAAAGACCGGATCATTTGGAACCGTAAATGGAAGCTTTACAATAATTACCTGACTCAAAGATTCTCCGGGAACATCAACCCCCTGCCAGAAGGAATCCGTTGCAAAAAGAACACTGGTAATATCGTTCCTGAAACGTTCCAAAAGCCTTGCGTTATCATCAGAGCCCTGCCGCAATAATGCACCGCTGAAATTTTTCAAATTACGCTCGCAAACATTAAAAGCGCTTTTTAAAGATTCGTATGAAGTAAACAGAACAAGCGTTCTTCCGTCGCTGGCTTCGATTAATTTTACAATAGCGCTTTCTATCCACTGCTGAAAAACAAATCCGGATTCTGGAAGCGGTGCGTCAGACGGAACTGCAAATAACATATTTTTTTTGTAAGGAAACGGCGAAGGAAATTCTTTTACGGAAATTCTTTCCGGTTCAGAAAATGAAAAACCTGTACGATGCATCCAGTATCTAAAGTCTCTTCCGGTTTTTAAAGTTGCAGAAGTGCAGACAACAGATTCCATAGGTTCGAATACACCTTCTGCCATTAAAGGTGCAATATCCAAAGGCGTTTCCGTAAAAGTTACATAAATCGGATCATTAGAATCTCGGGCAATTTCTTTTGGAAGTATTTTTTTTGAAATCCAAAATACCTTATCCCGTTTTTCATCCCATACGCAGAAATCTCGAAGCACAACAGAAACATCTTCAAGTCGCCGAATAAGAATTTTGGTTTCAAAAAAAGCAGGAACATCCTTATCTTCGTCTGCAATTCCTTCCATTACTTCGCGGCAAAGCCCAACAAATTTTCCTAGATTATTTGAAAGCGTATTGCAAAGAGTTATAACCGGTCCAAATGCCCTTGCATTTCCATCATAAAGACGAAGGTTGTATTCATCCTGCATTAAATCGAGAGCGGCAATTTCAAGATTTGAAATATCGTTTTTTATGCTGTTTACCATCTCATAAGCAGAAAGAGCCTTATCTTCGTTTGAAGAAAGAATCGCAAGTGTACATAAAAATCCACTTTCAGAATTCTTTCTGCGCCGATACAGCTGATTCAACTGCTTCATCACCTTAAAACGATTAAAAGATTCACTAAAAAAGCTTGTGGCCGCATTTTCTATACTGTGCGCTTCATCAAAAATTATACGCCTGTAGGGAGGAAGAACTGCCGCATCGTCGTAACCAACACCGTGCATTCTTGATTCGATATCAGCAAAAAGAAGGTGATGATTAACAACCAGAATATCTGCTCCACTAGCCTCTTTTCGCATTTTCATTACAAAGCAGTCACTGTGAAAAGGACAGCGCATTCCCATACAGGCATCACTTTCAGAATTTATTCTGGACCACAAGCTTTCCGGTGGCATAAAAGACAATTCGCTTCGACTCCCAGTAGATGAACTTTTTACCCAGTCAGAAAGCTTATCCAGAATTTCCACATCGTCGTCAAATAGTTCCCGCTGAAGCATAAGATCTTCAAAGCGTCTTCGGCATACAAAATTCTGTCTGCCCTTCATCAATACAAACTTAATCTTTTTTCCAACAATTTTTTGAGCAAGTGGAATATCCTTTTCACATAACTGCTGCTGAAGATTTATCGTGCCGGTTGAAATTACAATTTTTTCACGATTCTGCAGTGACCAGATTATTGAAGGTATTAAATAAGCAAAAGATTTTCCAACACCGGTTCCGGCTTCAAATGCAGCAAGAGAATTATTATTAAAAGCTTCTGCAATTTTCTGTAAAAGATCAATTTGAACAGGGCGTTCTTCGTAATTTTCGGAGATTTCTGAAAGTGGTCCTCCAGAAGCAAGATAGGAACCGGCACTTTCTTCATCGATTTTTTTTATAGTTTTTGGAAGAACCGGCTCAACAACTACATAAAGTTCGGAACATTCATTGTTTATGATGTAAAAGCCAACGCCCCGTTCGCTCGCATTCGAAGCAACAGAAATATCTGCGTCCGAAGGAGTAAGATTACCGCTGGGATGATTATGAATTAAAACCGAAGCCTTTCGAGCATCAGAAAAGTTTACAGGAACAGAATGTTCATTTCCGTTTCCCCCGACCTTTACAGAAGTTACAATTCCTTCAGAATTAATCTGACCAGTAAAAAAAACTTCGTTATCAGCGGATTCTTTTATTTTTGAGCGGATACTAGAAATTACATCTTCGGTAAAAAAGTCTTTTGCGTTCATGTTAAAAAAAAGAACCCCGACACAGCGTATCGGGGTTTACATCTCCTAGCAGAATTGAACTGCTGTTGTCGGGATGAAAACCCGATGTCCTAA
>CAMHIV010000138.1 GCA_946185185.1 uncultured Treponema sp.
CCGCGAATCAAGCTTCTCAACGACTTTAACAACGCATTCCAGTGGAAAAACATGACCACAAATAACTCTAAAATTAACAGCCGTGGTCTTGCAGTATTAATCCAGGAAGCAAAAACAAATGCATCCCAGCTTCAGTTGAGTTTGTTTTCTGATTCTGTTGCAAAAAGCAGTCAGGCAATTACAGACATCACTGAAGTTTTAAAAGAGCTTTCTGACTTCCAGCGGGAAGTTTACAAGCTTCAGATAAGATTAAATTTCTACAATCATCCGAACTTTGATAAAGAAAAGGCATTTACTTCGCCTGCAAACCTGATTGCCGAAATAAAAAAGATTTTCCCTCAGGTTATGGGAAAAACACCTTTTTACAGCGAGCTTATAAATGAAATCGCAGAAGAAGATGTTGGTTCCGATCAGGCTGCAAGACAACAGCAGGTTCTTGCCCGTCTTCAGATTAAGAAAGCTGTTGTAAAAGAAAAAACTAACCAGGTAAATACAAAAGCTCTGATTTTGGATTCACTTTTCTGTCTTACCGGCCTTACCGACGTTTATGCCGCAATTTACGATAAATTGAATAACAACATAAATGTTCTTGAAGGAACAAAAAATACTCTCGGCGCAAAAATTAAACGCCTTTTTAGAAGAATGTTTAATTTACCGGAACCGGAATTGATTTACAAGTTTATAATCACAGATCCTAAAAAAGGAACAAAATCTAGCCGAGACATTGATATTCGGGTTTTCAATGGTAATATTCTTCGAAAATCGAAATTTTATGCAGCTCTTTCAAATAAAAATGGACCGGAATTCCACAAAGTAAAAACCTTCGACGAAACTTCGATTTTGGATTTTACTAACAAAAACATCATGGAAAACCAGGAAATTCTGACTCTTCTTGATGCTGCAGATGAATATTTTAAAGTAACAGTTCCAACTTCAGAACGCTCAAAAATCAAAGGACTTAAGATGGATTTGATTACGGTAAAAAATGTTGTAGTTAAAGCCGTTCAGAAACGAGGCGAATACAGCGCTTACATTGAAGAACAGGAACAGATGAGAAAACTGGGAATTACACAATGAAATTAAAATCACTATTAATTCCAGCTGTCATCTCAATCGGTTCACTGCTTTATTCACAAGCCGCGCTTCCTGAATCGGAAATTAATCCGGAACTTCAGGAAAATTTTACCATCGTTTCTTCTGCCCATAACTATGATTTGAATCCGCATACCGCCTCATACAGTGCCGAAGCCCAGATTCTTACCGGCTTGTACGAAGGGCTTTTTACTTATAACCCAATCACTCTTGATCCGACTTATGCACTTGCAAAATCTTACAGAATTTCGAGAGACAAAAAACGATGGACTTTTATTCTTCGTGATGACGCAAAATTCAGTGATGGAACCGAAATTACGGCGCAGGATTTTGTTGATTCATGGCTTAAACTTCTCGGTGAAAAATATGCGCCTTACTCTTCACTTTTTGACATTGTTGAAGGAGCCGCAGATTTTAGGGAAGGAAAAATAAACAAAGAACAGGTTGGCTTAAAAGCGTTGGACGCATACACTCTTTCCGTTCATTTGAATGCTCCGGCATCTCATCTTACAAAGCTTCTTTGCATGCCAAGCTTTTCGGTAACAAAAGAAGCCGGTGTTTATTCAGGTCCGTTCGTCCTTGAACAGTACACTGAAGCGGGAATGATTCTTCTTAAAAACGAAAATTACTACGATTCAAAGAAAGTTCCGCTTTCAAAAATTACAATTCTTTTCAGTAATGACGAAAATGAAAATACCTATAATTACAACACCGGCAATATTGACTGGCTTTCTTCAACCTTCAATAACGACCGGCTTTTAACCCGCGATTCACTTCAACTTTATGCGGAATTTGCAACCCAATTTTTCTTTTTCAAATTAAATGAAAACAGCATCTGGAATAAAGTTGAATTCCGGCAGGCACTTTTAGAAGCCGTTCCGTGGGATGAACTTCGTGCAAACACCTATGTTCCTGCAACAACTTTGGTTTATCCGCTGAACGGATACAGACAGCCGCAGGGATATGTTTTTACAGACAAAGCCGAAGCCGCTCTCATGCTGAATGACGCAAAAAAAGCAAATAATATTTCCTTTGAACAGAGGCTTTCGATTCGCTTTGCAATTCCAGACACAGAATACATGAATACCAAGGCTGAACTTTTGAAAAAAGCCTGGTCAGAAATCGGCGTTGACCTTGAAATTATTAAAGTGCCGGAATACGCATATCTTTCTAACATCCCGAGTCTTGAAGCTGATTTATTTTCTTATACCTGGATTGGAGATTTTGCTGACCCCCTTGCTTTCCTGGAACTTTTCCGCAGTAATTCAACTTTGAACGTTTCCCTGTGGAGCAACAAAGAATATGATTCCCTTTTGAATGAATCCTGCCTTTATTCCGATGAAAATCACAATCAACTTCTTTCGAAGGCAGAGCAGATTCTTTTGGACGAAGCCGTGATCCTTCCTATCCAGCATCCGGTAAGCTTGAACATAATCAATTTGAATGTTGTGGGCGGCTGGTCTATTAATGCCTTCGATATTCACCCTTTGAAATATCTTTTTAAACGGGAATCTAAGGATAAAATTCCTAATATCGTAATGCTTACAGAATAATTTTTCCGTTACTTAAATCTTTAAGCTTGGAACAAAGGAGAACATAGTCTGATTCCGGGATTTTTCCGGAAACTGTGACTCCTGTTCCAAAATTTTCAGAAAGTTCTGAAACCGAAAGGGTATCCAAAAAACGCTTTACAAACTGATAAAGCGTGTAATCACATTCAAAATTAAAAGCAGTTTTTTTTACATATTCTTCAAAAAGGCCGGCGTCTGTTGCTGCATGAAGCACCTGTTTTGCGCCGTCGCCATAAGCCTTTACAAGCCCACCGGTTCCCAAAAGAGTTCCACCAAACCAGCGGGTAATCGTAAGAAGAACATTTGTACAGCCGTAACCTTTTAATACATCCAAAGCCGGCCGCCCTGCCGTTCCACTTGGTTCGCCGTCATCACTCATCCCAAGAATTTCAGAAGATAAGCCAAGGACAAAGGCATGAACCACATGAGTTGCATCCGGATATTTTGCTTTCTGCGCCTTAATTATATCCTTTGCCATAGCCTGGGATTCGCAGGGAAAAAGTTCACTTAAAAAGCGCGACCCTTTCACCGTAAATTCAGAACTTGTATAGTCAGTCAGAATGTTCATTATGCCTGCTCTTCTGTTTTCTTTGCGGCTTCAACAGAAACAGACTCAACTTCTTTTGCAGCAACTCGTGTTCCCTGTGCTTTCAAACCTTTTTCAAGGAAGTCCTGAGCCTTAAACTTTTCTGAAAGAATTTTAACCTTCGGCTTTTTAACATAGTTCAGAGTAAAATTAAAACTCTTTCTTGTATCTATATGAAGCACTTCCATTCCGTCTGGAGCAAAGAAATAATCTCGGTTCATAATATAAGCGGCAATTTTACAGCGCTTTACATAAACATACTGAGTTGCCGGATCGCGATAAATTACAGTGAACAGAACCTTTGAAAGAGATTCCTTGTCGGCAAAACCACAGTAACGCAATTCCGGCCCTACGAATACCTTGTTCGGAGCTTCAGTGATTGTATAAATGCCGCTTTTTCGCACATAAATAATGCGGTCAAAGGGTGTAATCTTCATAAGTTCAACGCCACCGGAAATTTGAGTACCAAGATTTCCATCTTTTTCATTGTACTTAAGAGGAGTATTTCGTTTTACAACAGTTTTTACATCGACCGTTGTAATATTTGTAATCGTAGTTTTGCGTTTGAAGCTTTCCGGATCAAGTTTTGCCTTTACACCGTCCAGATAGCTGATTGCATAATCTACGATATGCTTTAAAAGACGAGCAATTTCCTTTAAGCGGGCATTAATTGCCTGAACTTCCTTGCGGTTTTTGTTGATATCGTACAAAGAAATTCTTCGAATAGGAATTTTTAGAAGGTGTTCAACATCTTCATCTGTTACAGGACGAAGCAATTCCTTTGCAAACGGAACAAAGCCTTCTTTTACAGCCTTCATAACTGCAGCTTCCGTCTTCATTTCCTCGATTGATTTATAGATTCGCTCTTCAACAAAGATGCGTTCAAGCGTTCGAAGATGAAGCTTTTCAAGGAGCTCGGCTTTTTCCAGTTCAAGTTCATCGTGAAGAATCTGTGTGAGCTGCTTTGCATGGTACTGAATAACTTCTGTAACGGTCATCTGAACCGGCATATTATCTTTGATTACAAGAAGATTACAGTAAACAGTTTTTTCACAGTCAGTAAATGCATAAAGCGCATCAACGACATCTTTTACATAAATTCCGCGGGGAAGCTTGATTTCGATGTTTACGTCTTTTGCAGTGTAGTTATCGATTGAAGCAATTTTTACTTTTCCGTTTCGTGCAGCCTTTTCGATTGAATCCATTAAGCTGTCAGAAGTAGAACCGTATGGAAGTTCAGTGATAATAATTTTCTTTTCATCACTTGTATCCATTTTTGCACGGGTAATAAGCTTTCCAAGACCGTCTTTATATTCTGAACAGTCGATAAGCCCACCAGTCTGGAAATCAGGGAAAAGCTCAAATTTTTCACCGCGCAGACAGGCCTTTTCTGATTCAATTACTTCACCGATATTGTGACTCATAATCTGAGTGCTCATACCTACGGCGATACCTTCTGCTCCCATGATAAGAACCAATGGAAGCTTTGCCTTGAATGCGACAGGTTCCTTATCGCGCCCGTCGTATGTATCCACATAATCTGTGATTGCTGGATTTGTATTCAATATATCTTTTGTAACAGGTCTAAGACGACATTCAATGTATCGGGGAGCAGAAGCAGAATCCCCAGTATACATGTTACCAAAGTTCCCCTGCTTATCGATGAATAATTCTTTATTTGCAAGATTTACAAGTGCCGTATAGATTGAAGCATCCCCGTGAGGATGATATGCCATTACTTTTCCGACAACATTCGCAACCTTCGTATAACGACCATCGTCATTTCGCAAAAGAGTATGAATAATTCTGCGCTGAACCGGTTTAAAACCGTCAATAATTTCTGGAATCGCTCTGTCTCGAATTACATAACTTGCATATTGAATAAAGTTTTGATCAAAAAGATTTTTTACAAATGCCATTTTCCCACCCGCATTATGATAAAGTCAGCCGATTAATTTCCACACTCCATCAGTGTTCCAATCTGAATATCCGGCGTAACTACCATTCCTCCATTATTCTTAAGTCTTAATTTATATAGATAAACATCAAAATGAAAATGTTCCTGTATGATATTAACCATAAGTCTGTTTGAACTTTTCATTCCCAAAAAATCCTTGTCTTCTGAAGAAAAAGATTTTCCTGTCTTATTATCCATCAGCTGTTTAAGTGTATAAAATTCTTCCTTATCGTTGGAACAAATCAGGCAACACTTATTATCTACTACAATTGAAAATCGAATTTCAGGACAGGAATCATTTGCAAATTGTCCGCCATAAAATTCAACCTTAAGACCGTACAATTCAATCCGCATCATGCTGAACACAAGCACACGAACACCACGTTCGATTGCATGGGAAAGCTCTTCTACAAAAGGTTTTAAATCCATTGAAGAACTAATAAGGATTTCTTTTTGTGCACAGCGAATCATCTGAACAGCATTATCCTGAATATTCTGTAGACCCTGAATATTTAAAAACAAATTTGAAGAATTATTTTTTAATGAAAGCTGTTCCAAACTTGATTTGGCAAGTTTCGCATTTTTTTCGTAATTTGAAAGAATTTTATCAATCAGCTCACCAGGTTTTACAACTGTATATTCACTCGTATTTCCAGGAATCGAAAGAATTGCACCTTTTTTTAGAAGATTTTCAAGAGCCGCATAAACAGACGAACGCGAAAAATTTAAATTCTTTGCAATCTGATAGCCGTTCATTTTTTCTTCAGGAACCATAGCACAATAAACCTTTGCTTCGGTTACTGTAAATCCCAAAGAAACAAGTGCATCAACAGAAACAGAATCCATTCTTTACAACTCCAGAA
>CAMHIV010000139.1 GCA_946185185.1 uncultured Treponema sp.
GTAACTGATTTCATACATATCAAGAGTTGTAGCCTGAGACGGAGACGCCTTTGCCAGGTCATTCTTTGTAAGCATACCAACGAGTTTAAAATTCTTATCAACAACAGGAAGCTTTCCTATATTATTCTTGTTCATAATTGCACGGGCTTCAGTTACAGAAGCATCCGGCAATATAGTTATAGGATTTTTTGTCATAACATTCTTCACGAGCATAATAGCACCTCCAAAAAGACCTGTTATCCAATGTAATAGACTTCGCGGTGGTTGAGGTTCTCGAAACCACCTGCTAAGGAAGTTGCTTTCGCAACATACATAGATTTCGACAAGCTCAATGACCGCTGACATTGGACCTATTATCTATTATAACACATTTTTAGCCGCAAAATAGAAAAATCTAAAAATGTATCAGCCTCCAAGATAAGCTTCTTTTACGGAACTATCGTTTGCAAGATCGCTTGCTTTTCCAGACATCTTGATTTCACCAGTTTCAAGAACGTAAGCCCGGTCTGCAATAGAAAGAGCTTTAAATGCGTTCTGTTCAACAAGAAGAACCGTAACTCCATCTGCGTTGATACGACGGATAATTTCAAAAATTTCATCAACAAGAATTGGAGCAAGCCCCATACTTGGTTCATCCAAAAGCAAAAGACGAGGCTTTGACATCAACGCTCTGGCCATTGCGAGCATCTGCTGTTCACCGCCACTCAAAGTACCGGCAGCCTGCTTAACTCTTTCCCGTAGACGAGGGAAAAGTTCATAGGCATGTTCCATATCCTTTGCAATTTCAGCCTTGTCGTTTCGAAGGTAAGCACCCAGTTCAAGATTTTCGCGCACAGTGAGATTTGCAAAAACCCTGCGTCCTTCCGGAACCTGGATAAGATTTCGTTTTACAATTTTATCGGCAGGCATAGAAGTAATGTCTTCACCTTCAAATATGATTGAACCTTCCTGCTTTTTGATAATATTTGAAATTGCATGCAAAGTTGTTGTTTTTCCGGCGCCGTTAGAACCAATCAAAGTAATGATTTCGCCCTTATCAACTTCAAATGAAATTCCACGAAGAGCCTTGATTGCACCGTAACTTACACAAAGATTTTTTACTTCAAGCATCATATTAGTTGTCTCCCAGATAAGCCTTTACAACATCAGGATTTGAACGAATTTCTTCCGGTGAACCATTCGCAATAATTCTTCCATAGTTCAAAACCATAATTCTTTCACAAATTCCCATTACAAGCTTCATATCATGTTCGATTAAAAGAATTGTAAGACCAAACTCTCTGCGGATAAAGGAAATCATTTCCATAAGCTCAAGAGTTTCCTGAGGGTTCATTCCGGCAGCAGGTTCATCCAAAAGAAGAAGTTTTGGATTACATGCAAGGGCGCGAACTATTTCAAGCTTTCGCTGTTCCCCATACGGAAGATTTTTTGCAAGTTCTTCAGCCTTGTTTTCAATATGGAAGAATGAAAGCAGTTGAATTACCCGATCTTTCATAAGCTTTTCGTCTTTGCGGAATCGTGGAGTTCTAAAAAGCACATCAAGTGGAGTTACATTTCTTGAAGAATGCATTGCAATAAGAACATTATCCATTACAGAAAGGCTTCCAAAAAGTCTGATATTCTGGAATGTTCGTGCAATTCCCAGACGGTTCAAGTCCGCCGGGCCCAGTTTATTTATATCGTGAACTTTATTATCTTTGTCCCAAAAACTAATCTGACCGGAAGTAGGAGTATAAATCCCTGAAACCATGTTGAACATTGTAGTTTTTCCGGCGCCGTTAGGTCCAATCAAACCAATTAATTCACCTTTACGCAAATCAAAGGAAGCATCGCTAATTGCACAGAGACCGCCAAAAACAATCTGCACATTAGAAACCTGAAGTACAAGTTCTTTTTCAGCCATTATTTTGCCTCCTTAGATTTTATCTGTTTGATTCTTTGAGCAAGCCTTTTGAATCCGCCGGCCTTAATCCATTCAAACGTTTTTACAAAACTGAATTCTTTTGTTCCCAAAAGTCCCTGTGGTCGGAAAAGCATAACAAGAATCAAAACTACAGGATAGAAAAGAAGTCTGTAATTCTGAAGGAATCGCAAACCTTCCTGAAGATATGTCAAAACATAAGAAGCGAGTACAGATCCGGTCATAGAACCCATTCCGCCTAAAACAACGAAAATCAAATAATCAATTGATTTTGTAAAGGCTGCCTGTTCAGGTTTGATAAAGCCGACATACATTACATAGAGAGAACCGCCGATTCCTGCTACAAATGAGGCAAGAACAAAGCCGGTCATCTTGTAATGAAAAACGTGAATTCCGCAAGAAGCTGCAGCAATTTCATCTTCACGAACAGCAAGAATTGCACGTCCATATGAAGAACGGATAAAATTCTGTACCAGGATAATTATCACAACAAGAATCAATGTAATTACGAATACAGCAGCCGTAGCATTCAAAGTGAGCACAGTTGGAAATGACATTCCGTTTGGTCCGCCTGTAAACTTTTTCAAGTTAACAAGAATTACACGGATAATTTCTCCAAAGGCAAGAGTTACAATCGCAAGATAATCCCCTTCAAGCTTTAAAGTTGGAAAACCAATTAAAAAGCCGAAAAACGCAGTTACAATTCCGGATGCAACAAGTGCAAGAGGAAGCGGAAGGTGCAGACTGGAATTAAAAATTATTGTTGCATAACCGCCCAAAGCCATAAAACCAGCCTGTCCAAGACTAAGCTGACCTGTAATTCCTGAAATCAAATTTACACTGATTGCCATAATCGCGTAAATTCCGGCAAGACTGAAAATACCTGCCATATATGCATCCATAATGTCGGTTGCTGTAAGCAAAGTTGGAACAACAACGGCAAAAAGAGAAACACCTGCTAAAATTAATGTATTTCTTAAAAATCTGCTCATCGTAAACCTCTTTACACCTTAACCGTCATCTTTTTGCCAAAAAGTCCGGCAGGTTTTACCAAAAGAATTATAATAAGAAGCATGTAAGAAATAGCATCTGCATACTGACTGCTCAAATATCCTTTTGTAAGAGTTTCTGCAACTCCTAAAATTATTCCACCGGCCATTGCGCCAGGAATTGAACCAATTCCACCAAGAACGGCTGCAACAAATGCCTTAAGCCCCGGAATATAACCCATAACAGGATCAACCTGAGGATAAGCAGTTGCATAAAGAACACCGCCGGCACCAGCAAGCACAGAACCAATTACAAAAGTTATTGCAATAATGCGGTTAACGTTTATTCCCATCAAAGCAGAAGCCTGCAGATCAAAAGAAACTGCCTGCATTGCCTTTCCAGTTTTTGTATGATTTACAATAAAATTCAAAACGAGCATTAAAATCGCACTTGAAATAATTACGATTAACTGAAGGTTAGAAATAGAAAGAATTCCGAATGTAAAGTTTTTTGTTTCCATTGTTGGAAAACGGCGTGGATCCGGACCAACAAAAGGAAGAACACGCATAAGATTTTGAAGAATCAATTCAACCGCAATAGCAGTAATCAAAGAATTCAATCGTGGAGCAGAACGCAATGGACGATATGCAAAACGTTCAATCAAAATTGCAAGAAGACCACATATAACCATCGCTGCGATAAAAGCACCTGCAAGCCCCGGAACAGTAGCACCCAAAAACATAAGTACAAAGTAACCGGCATAGGCTCCTATCATCATAACATCACCATGCGCAAAGTTGATAAGCTTTACAATTCCATAAACCATTGTGTAACCCAGAGCAATCAAGGCATAGATACTTCCCAGTGAAAGACCATTCACCAGCTGCTGAACAAAAATAGAACCGGAATTCACAAAATTCCTCCAGTAAAAAAACTTCCCTACAATATTAAATTATATGAAAAATAGTGTAAATGGATTTTTTTGAAACAAGAAAAAAAACGCCGGCCACAAAGACCAGCGTTCATTCAGTCATTTGAAATTAAAACCGGATTAAAGACCAAGTTTTTCTTTCATTATTTTTTTTGCTTTTTCTACATCGTTTACCATAAAGATTGGCTGACCAGTTGCATCGAGTGCATCACGCCACAAAGAACCTTCTGGATCTACCATATTGCGGCTCATTGTAGCCATCTTTGTAGGAATATAAACGAACTTATCATGAACAAGACCAACAACCATCTTTGTTTTACCAGCCATACCAGCATGAGCTGCATTATTTCCAAGGCGTTCACAATAGATTGAATCAGATGCAGTTGTTACAGCAGAACGAATCTGATAAGAAGGATCACAGTACTTCAAATCGATTGGAATATTGCGTTCTTTGAAATATGCTTTAATTGCATCGCGAAGATAAATACCAATATCTGAAAGACGCTTGTTTCCAGAAGCATCAGTCTGATTTGTAGCCTGCATAAGTTCCTGTCCAGCACCTTCAGCAACAACGATTACTGCGTGATGACGTTTTTCAAGGCGTTTTTCAAGATTCTTAAGGAATCCATTTTCGCCTTCCATGTCAAATGGAATTTCTGGAATAAGGCAGAAGTTTACTTCGTGAGAAGCAAGAGCTGCTGCAGCTGCAATAAATCCAGATTCACGACCCATCAATTTTACGAGAGAAATACAGTTATACTGTGAATGAGCTTCCATATGCATTGAAGCAATAGCTTCTTTTGCCTGCTGAACAGCTGTTTCAAAACCAAATGAGCGGTCAATAAATTTGAAGTCATTATCTACAGTCTTTGGAATACCAATAACTGCACATTCAAGACCTTTCTTTGTAATTGCATCTGCAAGATCAGAAGCACCTCTCTGAGTTCCGTCACCACCGATAACGAACATCATGTTAATGCCAAGCTTTTCGATAGTTTTTACACCGTCAGTTTCAAGACGATCTCCGCCACCACGGCTAGAACCAAGATATGAACCACCAATCTTATGAATTTCGTCTACAATTTCCGGATTAAGTGGAATTGGGGCAAAACCAGAATCTTCGAAAAGCCCCTTATAACCATACTGGAATCCAACGATATCGCGAACACCATAACGGTTCCAGAGACAGCGAACTACAGCACGGATTACATCATTCAATCCTGGACAAAGACCACCACAAGTACAAATTCCGGCTTTTACTTTTTTTGGATCAAAATAAATATATTCACGAGGACCTGCTTTCTGAAGAAGGTTTGTTTCGTCAACTGAATTAGGTTCTTCAGTACTAAAAACATTGATTCGGTTTCTTACATAAGAATCATCAACTACATAGTTTGCACAAGCATCACCTACAACTGTTGACAACTCAATAGGGGATTTTATTTTACATGGACCTAACTGTTCAATTGTAAAATCGTATTTATTTTTAGCCATTTTAAAGCTCCTCTTAGGATATACACTTTATCGAGTTAGAATATCACAATTTTGAATGTCTATTCAATATAATTTAGAAAAAATTGTTGCAATAGGCTTTTTACTTGACGGCAGATAATTGCTGAATTTATATTTTAACCAGAGGTTTTATATGACTACAAAAATGAAAAATACTTTGATTGGTTTAGGAATTGCGATTGTCGTTTTATTCGGAGCATATTCCTGCGTATCTGGAAAATACAATTCACTCGTTACTCTCGATGAAGAAGTAAATGCTCAGTGGGCACAGGTTGAAAATCAATATCAGAGACGTTTTGATTTGATTCCTAATCTTGTTGCTACAGTAAAAAAATACGCTCAGCACGAAAGCGAAATTTATGTACAGGTGTCAGAGGCTCGTGCAAAAGCCGGCGGAACAACAAAAATCGATTCTTCCCTTTTAGACGACCCGGAAAAGCTTGAACAGTATCAGAAGGCACAGGATTCACTTGGCGGAGCACTGCAGAGACTTTTGAGCATTACAGAAAATTATCCGGAACTCAAAGCAGATAAAAACTTCCTTGCACTTCAGGATGAACTTGAAGGTACAGAAAACCGCATTTCAATAGAAAGAAAACGTTATAATGATGTTGCAAAAAAATATAATACGATTATCCGCTCA
>CAMHIV010000140.1 GCA_946185185.1 uncultured Treponema sp.
ATGTAATCAAATTTATAATGGAACAGGAAAAGCTTTCTTTTTCAGATTCTGTTGAATTTCTTGCAAAAAAATCCGGTATCGAAGTTAAGTATGAAAATGGCTATAAACCTGATAATCAGGATCCAAAGTTTAAGCAGATAGAAGACTATATAGAACTTTATTCACGAACAGGAAGTATGTTTCATTATCTTTTGACTGAAACCGAACAGGGAAAAGATGCATTGAAGTATATTACCGGTCGTGGCTTAACCGAAGCAACTATTGAAAAATTTAAACTGGGGTACGCACCAAAAGAACGCCGCTGGCTCAAGGACTTTCTTTTAAAAAAGAATTTCAGTAAGGATTTTCTTGAAAAATCAGGATTGTTCAGCAAAAAATATCCGGATATTGCTTTTTTTTCAAACCGGTTGATTTTTCCAATTTTTAACCGGCAGGGGCAGATTGTCGCTTTTGGCGGCCGCCAGCTGGATAATGACCCTAATAGTCCAAAATATTTAAATTCCGGAGATTTGATTCAGTACAGAAAGGGCGAAACTCTTTATGCGTTCAATTTTGCAAAAAAAGCTATTAAAGAAAACAAAAAGGTAATCTTTTGCGAAGGATACATGGATTGTATTGCTTATCATCAATGTGGAATTGAGTATGCCGTGGCTCCTCTTGGTACAGCTCTTACAGAAGATCAGATACGTATAATTAAACCTTTTGTTGAAGAAGTTCTTCTTTCCTTTGATGCTGATGGCGCCGGTCAGAAAGCGACTCTTCGCGCAATTTACATGCTTCGAAAGGAATCTATTACGGTTCGGGTTATACAGATTCAGGGCGGAAAAGATCCTGCAGAACTCATGTTGAATTTTGGAAAAGAAATATTGACATCTGCTGTTTCTAATGCTAAACTGGATAGCGACTTTTTACTATCTAAACTAGGGAGAGAGTATCCTATTGATACTCCGGAAGGAAAAATTCGGGCTTCGCTTGAATATTTTTCATATCTGGATTCCCTTCAGTCGGATATATTAAGAGAGTCTTGTCTGGAACAGATGTGCCAGGCATTTAAGTTGAAGCCGGAGGCAGTAAAGAGGGATTATAAAAATCGCGACCAAGCTCGAAACAGATTGAATATCCGGCAGCCAGATAAAAAAGACAGCCAGCCTATTAAAAGAAGTGTAGAACTGGGCTGTATGCTGGCAGTAATAGCCGACTTAAACAAGTATAAACTTATCCGTTCAGAACTTTCTCCCGATGATTTTGATGACTCCTTTGCCAGACAGCTTTTTAGCATTTTGGAAGAATGCCTTAAAGAAGATTCTTTGACTCTATCAGCGATTTTGTCGCGTTGTGATGATTCCCGTTTGTCAAATATGATAACGGCTTCGCTTTCTGGTGGAGAGTACAGTAAAAATACTGAGCTGACTATTCAGGATGCAATTAAAAGGATTAAAAAAAGATCCTTGGAAAAGCAGCGAGATAAAATAATGGAACGAATCAAGGAATTTAATTCTGCAACAGTTACTGACAATGCAGAGTTGACAGGCTTGATTTCAGAAAAGGTAAATTTAGACAAAAAGATAAAAAGTTTATAAAAAGAATAAGGTGAGTTTAAAATGGATCAGGAATTAAATCCGGCAATTCAAAAAATATTGGATTATGCTTCAGGTAAGTCGGTAATCACTTATGATGAAGTAACTGTTCTTGTAGGACAGGATTTTGTTAACTCTCCGGAATGGGAAACTGTATTGCAGCTTTTGGCTCAAAAGGATATTCAGCTTGTTGAGCCAGGTATCGAAGACGAAGATGATGATGTCGGTGTTGAAGATGACGAAGACGCTGATTTGCTCGATTCTGATGAAGATTCTGTTGATGACGAAGACTTGGATAAAGCCGACGAAAAGGTTCGTCTTGTAAATGGTGATAAAGATTCAAATGTTGATGACCCGATTCGTCTTTATCTTCGTGAAATTGGTAAAGAAAATCTTCTTACTGCAGAACAGGAAGTAACTCTTTCAAAAGAAATGGAAGACGGTAACAACATTATTAAGGAAGTTGTTATTAATTCGGGAATTATGATTCCTGAATTCTTTGAGATTGCGCTTAAAGCATTTACCCGAATTGATCAGCACGAACCTGGAAAGGCTCGCAAAGAAATTAACGAGGAAATGGCTGAAAAACGCCGTCTTAAGAGCTGTTATGGTGAAATTATAAAACCAGTTCTTCCAGAAATGAAGCAGTATAAGCTTTTGAAGGATCAGATTTTTAAAACTGATCAGGTAAGTAAGATTTTTGTTGATCCTCAGCTTATTGAACTTAAGACAAAAATTCAGGCTCAGCTTCAGAAAACAGAAATTCAGTCTGAAGAGCTTGATAAATTTACAGCAAAGTTCCTTGATGCAACAAAGAAAATCGAAGAATATCGCCAGAAGCAGGAAAAAAAGATGAAGGAACTTCGCATTTCTAATGCAAGTGAACTTCGCATGCTTGGTCGTCGTATTTCAATGCGTTCTGAAGCTGCAAAAATCGAAGCTGAATTGAATATGACTACAGATGATATCCGTGATATTTATACACAGATTCAGAAAATTGACCGAAAGCTTAATCGTCTTGAATTTGAATTTGAAAATACAATTGACGAAATTCAGGAAAAGGCAAAGGAAATTAAGCGTGGTGCCAGAATGATGGAAAAGGCTAAAAACCGCCTCATTAATGCAAACCTTCGTCTTGTTGTTTCTATTGCTAAAAAATATACAAACCGCGGTCTCCAGTTCTTTGATCTTGTTCAGGAAGGTAATATCGGTCTTATCAAGGCTGTAGAAAAGTTTGAATACCGCAAGGGATTTAAGTTTTCAACATATGCAACCTGGTGGATTCGTCAGGCAATTACCCGTTCAATTTCAGATCAGGCCCGAACAATCCGTGTTCCTGTTCATATGATTGAACAGATTAATAAGGTTGTGCGCGAAAGTCGTCAGCTTATGCAGAAGCTTGGTCGTGAACCAACTGATGAAGAAATTGCACAGCAGCTTGGATGGCCGCTTGCCCGCGTAAAGCAGGTTAAGAACGTTGCCCGAGAGCCTATTTCTCTCGAAACTCCAATCGGTGAAGAAGAAGATTCATCTTTGGGCGACTTTATTGAAGATAAGGAAGTTGAAAATCCAGCAAGCCAGACTTCATACAAGCTGCTTCAGGAACAGCTTCGTCAGGTTCTTGGAACTCTTCCTCCTCGTGAACAGGAAGTTCTTAAGATGCGCTTCGGTTTGGACGACGGATACTCGCTCACACTCGAAGAAGTTGGTCTTTACTTCAATGTTACAAGGGAACGAATTCGTCAGATTGAGGCCAAGGCTTTGCGTCGACTTCGTCACCCGCGCCGTGCAAATGGTCTTCGAGATTACATTGAAACCTAAGCTGCGTTTGTAGACAGAAACCAGGATTTAAGATAATATTCTACTAATAATACATTAAGGAATTTGAAATGGAAACTATTGAGATTTTTGACAGACTAAAAAGTCTTCAAGTTATTCTTGGAAGAAAGTATGAACTTGAATCAAAAATTGAAGAAGCTCCTAAACAATTGAGCTCTCAGGATGAACTTCTTTCGCGAATGAAAAAAGAATTCATTGAAAAAAATAAAGCATATGAAGAAGTAAAAGAAAAAGTAGCTCAGATAAAAACAGAACTCGATGCCACAATTAAAGTACGTGAAGACGGCGAAAAGGCAATGGATAATATTTCCACAAACCGCGAATTCGAAGTTTTGAGCAAGCAGATTTCTGAAGCTTCAACAAAAGAAGCTGATTTGCGCAAGGATTTGCAGAAGGCAGAAACTTCTCTTGCTGAATTGAATGATTCAATGAAGTCAATGGAATCCATGATTACAGCTCAGGAAACTGATTTGAACGCAAGTAAAGCAACTCTCAATTCAGAACTTGATGCTTATAAATCAGAGCTTGAAGGTTTGAAGACTCAGGAAGAACAGATTACTCCTGGTATGGATCAGGAAATCCTTTTCAAATTCCAGAGAATCATCCAGCGCAATGCAGAAGGTATTGTTGCTGTTAAGAACGGTGTTTGTTCTGGATGTCATATGATTCTTCCTGCTCAGTTTGCAAATGAAGTTCGTGAAGGAACTGATATTCTTTTCTGCCCATACTGCAGCCGAATCCTTTACTACGAAGAAGCTAAAGAAGGCGAAGAAGAAACATTCTTTACATCTTCTGGAAGTCTTTCTGACTTTGAAGATGACTTTGCAGATGATGAATACGATTATGATGATTCTGATGAATACGATGATGATGAAACTTCTGAAGATATCTCTGACGATTCTGACGATGAAGATCTCGATGATTCAGATGATTCAGATAACTAGAAATTAGTGCAGACAGGATTTAATCGCTCCTGCATTCCTGATGATAGGAAAGTGCAGGGGAGGAAAGTCCGGGCTCCTTCGGAAAAGATGCCGGATAATTACCGGGCAAAAAAAGGTAGATGCAGTCTTCTGTATATCCCTTCTTTTTGACAGCCAGCGCAACAGAAATAAACCGCCTGCCTGCAGGTAAGGGTGAAAAGGTGGGGTAAGAGCCCACCGTGATTCTGGTAACAGGATCAGCAATGCAAGCCTCATCTGGAGCAAAATTAAGCAAAAGTTTGGCTTTCCGACCTTAAACTTTGGGTAAATTGCTAAAGTTATCCGGTAACGGGTAACTCGGATAGATGATTAAGTATTGATTATTCAATACGACAGAACTCGGCTTATTGTCCTGTCTGCTTTTTTTGTAAAAAAGATGGTAAAGAGTAATATAGTAAGACGTAAGTCGAATTATCTTAAACATTTCTTAATTGCGCTTTTTTCGCTTATCTTCCTTTCTTTACTTGGAATTTTTTTTGTTCATTATTTTAACAGGCAGTCACAGCAGCGCATTTCTGCTTCAGATGTTGTAAAAGCCTGGTCAAAATATGATTACGCTGAAGTTTATGCACTTTCTGATCGTCTTCTTGAAAAAAGTCCTTTAAATAATCTCGCTTTGGTTTATCACGGATACGCTTCGTTTTATCTTGCTCTTGCTCAATTGGATTCAACTTCTAGTCAGAATTATCTTGATGAAGCAATTAATAGCCTGAGGGTTGCACTTTATGACGCAAAAACTCGTAACAGAGGCCAAATTGAATACATTTTGGGTAAAGCATACTTCTATAAGAATACCGTTACTTCTTATTACTACGCTGATTCGGCAATAAAATATCTTGAAAAATCCAAGGAACATGGTTACAAGGCTGATGATATTTACGAATATCTGGGTTTAAGCTATGCCTCGTTAAATATGACAATGGAAAGTATTTCTGCCTTTACAGAAGCTTTGATTGTCAGAGAGTCTTTTTCGCTTTTACTTTCAATTGGTGAACAGTATTACAAACTTGGTCAGAATAATATTGCGCGTCAGTATCTTTTTAGGGTTATAAATGAATGCAAGGATGACGGACTTCTTAATAAGAGTCTTAACATTTTGGGTTCAATTTTTATAGATGAAAAAAATTATCCGGAAGCAAAAAAAACTTTCGAAGCAATTTTACAAAAAAATCAAAATTCTGCTGACGCATACTACGGTCTTGGTGTAATATATGAAAAGCAGGGTGACTTGGTAAAAGCAAGAGCTGAATGGAGAAAAGCATTAAAACTTAATGTAAATCATTCTGAAGCTCTGGCAAAAATAACTGCATATAATTAAAAATTAATATAAAAAGATCCGGGAGGATTTATGGGATTTTTTGATAGATTTTCAACTGATATTGGTATTGACTTGGGAACATGTAATACCCTGATTTATGTGCGTGGCAAAGGAATCGTAATCGACGAACCTTCTGTTGTTGCGGTCGAAAAAGGAACAAAACGAATTCTTGCCGTTGGTGCAGAGGCTAAAAACATGCTCGAAAAGACTCCGAGCAATATCATTGCAATCCGCCCGTTGGCTGATGGTGTAATTTCTGATATTGATAGTACAGAA
>CAMHIV010000141.1 GCA_946185185.1 uncultured Treponema sp.
GTTACTGCTGATTTTGCGGCGGCTCATTTTTTAAGAGATTACAATGGAAAGTGCGAAAATCTTCACGGGCATAATTATAAGGTTTATGCTCATGTTCGTGGAGAAGTGCTGAATGAAGGCGGAATGCTTTTGGATTTTACAAAATTAAAAGGTGCTCTTAGAAAGGTTATTGCAGAACTGGATCACACTAATTTGAATGATATTTTCTATTTTGATCAGAATCCTAGTGCAGAACGAATTGCGATGTATATCTATGAAAATATAATTAAGCTTCTTTCTGCTGAAGGCGTGGAGCTTTCCTGGTCAGAAGGTAAAAAAACTGCCTGGCTTTATGCAATTGATGTTTTTGAAACAGAAACCAGCAGAGCCCGCTATATGCCGAATTGTTAAGTTCTATGGATTTTCTTTTTTTTACGAATTCGATTTTACTTGGAATAGCTCTTGCGATGGATGCATTTTCTGTGTCTATTGCAAACGCAATTTATGAACCGAAAATGCGTTTTTCGCGAATGTGTCTGATTGCCGGCTGTTACGGTTTCTTTCAGTTTTTGATGCCGCTAACAGGTTGGTTCTGTGTTAATATGATTCTTCATATTTTTTCGGCATTCCAAAAATTTATTCCTGTTATCGCACTTGTTCTCTTATTATTTTTGGGAAGTAAAATGCTCTATGAAGCCTTTCACGAAAAAGGCGAGAACGAAAAATCTTTTAGAAAACTTTCCTTTGCCGTCCTTTTGCTTCAGGGAATTGCAACCAGTATTGATGCTCTTTCTGTGGGTTTTACGATTTCCGAATACGATTTGCTTCACGCATTGCTTTCATCTCTTATCATCGCCATTGTGACATTTTTAATCTGCATGAGCGGTCTTAAAGTCGGAAAAAAACTGGGCGAAGTCCTCTCTGGAAAAGCAGAGATTCTAGGCGGCGTAATTTTAATTTTTATAGGTCTGGAAATTTTTATCCGCAGTTTGCTTTAAGTGCGAAAATTCCCTCATTGAAAACCCCTTGAAAATTCATTATTCTTCTATGCATTAAACAGTTTTCAATTTTAAACACATAAGGAAATCAGTATGTTAATTAACGGTTCTCAGATTGTTATTGAGTGTCTTGTTGAACAGGGTGTAGACACAGTTTTTGGATATCCGGGAGGATGTATTCTTAATATTTATGATGAACTTTACAAAAATTCAAATAGAATTAATCATATTTTGACAGCTCATGAACAGGGAGCAAGCCACGCTGCAGACGGATATGCCCGCTCAACTGGAAAGGTTGGCGTTTGTATGGCAACAAGTGGTCCGGGAGCAACAAACCTTGTAACTGGTATCGCAACTGCTTACATGGATTCTGTTCCAATGGTTGCAATTACATGTAATGTTGGAAAATCTTTGCTTGGTCGTGATTCTTTCCAGGAAATTGATATTACCGGTGTAACAATGCCAATTACAAAACATAATTTCCTTGTTTCAGATATCAAGGATTTGGCAGAAACAATCCGTGAAGCATTCCTTATTGCAAAATCTGGTCGTCCGGGGCCGGTTCTTATCGATATTCTTAAGGATGTAACAGCTCCTTCTAATATGTATGAATTTGAGCCTTCAAAAAATCCTGATGAAATTGCTCTTAAGACTTTGAATAAATTCAGTTTTAAGCGTGCCGTTACAGTTTCTGAACCAAAAGAGGAAGAACTTAAGGCTGCTGCAGAAATTATCAATGCTTCAAATCACCCGATTATTTATGCCGGCGGTGGTGTAAAAATTTCCGGGGCAGAAAACGAACTTCTTGCATTTGCTGAAAAAGCTCAAATTCCGGTAAGTGAATCTCTTATGGCCCGGGACTGTTTCCCTGCAAAGCATCCGCTTTGTACATGGATGGTTGGTATGCACGGAACTTATGCATCTAATATGGGTATTACAGAAAGTGATCTTGTAATTGCTATTGGTGCCCGATTCAGTGACCGCGTTTTGGGTGATACTTCAAAATTTGCTCAGCATGCAAAAATTCTTCACATCGATATCGATCCTGCAGAAATCAACAAGAATATTGATGCTGATTCTTGCGTTGTAGGCGATGTAAAGGCTGTTCTTTCTCGTCTTCTTCCACTTATCGAAAAGAAGGAGCATAAAGAATGGCTTGAGCAGATTAATGAATGGAAGAAAACTTATCCTAGCTGCTATGATAAAAATCCAAAGGATTCAATAAATCCAAAGACAATTTGTGAAACAATCAATAAGATTGCAGGTGATGACACATATATTACAACAGAAGTTGGTCAGCACCAGATGTGGACAGCACAGTTTTATCCTTTTGCAAAGCCAAGAACCTTCGTAACATCCGGCGGTCTTGGTACAATGGGTTATGGTACAGGCGCCGCAATGGGAATTCAGGTTGGAAATCCATCTGCCCGCGTAGTTCACATTGCCGGAGACGGTTCTTTCCGCATGAACTGTAATGAACTTGCTACAATTGGTTACTACAACCTTCCAATCGTGATTGTTGTTGAAAATAATAATGCACTTGGAAACGTACGTATGTGGCAGCGTCTTTTCTACGGAAAACGATTCAGTCAGACAACACTTGATCGTGGTCCGGATTGGGTAAAACTTGCCGATGCATACGGAATCGACGGATACCGCGCAACAAATGCAGTTGAATTCGAAAAGGTATTCAAAAAAGCCTTTGAAGCAAAGAAGCCTGCAATTATCGACGCCCGCGTTGATAAGGACGAAATGGTATTGCCAATGGTTCCAGGCGGAAAACCAATCTATAACATGATTATGGAACTTTCAAAAGAAATAATGTCTAACGACTAAGATTATTTAATTGGTTGAATGGCGAGTTTGCGACCGGGAGCCAATTTTCGTAGTAAATTCATAAACTCGACATTCGGACAATAATAAACACAAGGAGGATTTTCCATGTACGAATCAGGCGAAGATTATCTTGAAGCAATTCTGATGATATGGAATGAAAAAAATGAGTGCCATGCAGTGGATGTTGCTCATAAGTTAAATGTTACAAAACCTAGCGTAAGCCGTGCTATGGGAATCCTCCGGGATGACGGTTATATTTTTGTAGATGAATTCCAGCACATAAATCTTACCGAAAAAGGTAAGTCTAAAGCTCAGGATATTTACGACCGTCATCAGCTCCTGACTGCTTTTTTGCAGAAGATTACCGGTATTTCCGAAGATCAGGCTGAACAGAATGCCTGCCGCGTTGAACATGTAATCGATTCCGATGTTGTTCGCGGAATAAAGGAATGGATGGAAAAGCAGCAGTCTTCTGAATTGTAACATATTTTCAGTTCCGCTATAATAAAACTATGGAACATGGAACAATAACACAGGATAACCACGCAGCATTGTGGCATGGACGTTTTCAGGAAGGCCCCGATGCTGCTGCAGTTGAATTTGAAACTTCAATACACGTTGATGAACGCATGGCTTTTGATGATATTCGTGGAAGCCGTGCACATGCAAAGATGCTTGCTCATGCAGGGATTATTTCTCAGGATGAGGCATCGCAGATTATTTCGGGACTAGATTCAATAGAAAAGGATTTGATTTCCGGAGCACTAAAAATCGATTATTCTGCCGAAGATATTCATTCATTTGTAGAAGCTACTTTGACAGACCGTGTCGGCGAAAGTGGAAAAAAAGTTCACACAGGACGAAGCCGCAATGATCAGATTGCACTTGATGAACGGCTTTATCTTTGCCGCTTTATTCCTGATTTGCAGAATCGTCTCCTTACTCTCATTTCTTCACTTACAGAAATTGCAGAAAAACATACAAAAGATATAATGCCAGGCTATACTCATATGCAGCATGCTCAGCCGGTTACTTTGGCTCATCATCTTTGTGCCTGGAGCTGGATGCTTACCCGCGACTGGGAACGCCTTGAAGATTCTTTGAAACGCATAAAGATTTCTCCAATTGGTTCCGGGGCACTTGCCGGCAGTGGTCTTCCATTGGATAGAAAGTTTGAAGCAAAGGAAATGGGCTTTGACCATATTACAATGAACAGCCTTGATAGTGTTTCTGACCGCGATTATTGTATCGAAGTTACTTCTGCACTTTCTTTGATTCAGATGCATCTTTCAAGATTCTGCGAAGAAGTTGTGCTCTGGTCGACAACAGAATTTGCATTCATTAATTTGAGCGAAAAATGGTCTACCGGTTCTTCAATTATGCCGCAGAAAAAAAATCCAGACTTTGCAGAGCTCATCCGCGGTCGAACTGGTCGCGTGTACGGCGATTTGATGGCTCTCCTTACTATGATGAAGGCTCTGCCGCTCGCTTATGACCGCGATATGCAGGAAGATAAGCAGTCTTTATTCGATGCCTGTGATGTAGTTGCATCTTGTGTAAATGTGTTTACTTACATGATTTCTTCTGCAGAATGGAATCTTAAGGCAATGAATGAAGCTTGTCAGGATGGTTTCTTGAACGCCACTGATGTTGCAGATTACCTTGTTCTTAAAGGTCTGCCGTTTAGAACTGCACATGGAGTCAGCGCTCGTGCAGTTAGAATCGCAATCGACCGCGGCTGCCGTCTTGAAGATTTAACCATTGAAGATTTCAAATCATGTTCAGAATTGATAGAAAAAGATATTTTCGACATAATTCCGCCGGAAGCCTGTGTAAATGCCCGCAAAACAGACGGTGGTCCAGCCGAAGAAAAAGTTCTGGAACAGATTACTGCTTTGAAGGCATTTGCAAAGAAAATTAAAGATTAAATAATTATTGATGGAGTATAAAATGAAAAAAATTGCAATTTTGGCACTTACAGTTCTTGTTGGTCTTTCACTTTCTGCATGTAAAAAACAGCAGAAAATCGACAATTCTCTTGAAGAATTAAAGTCACGAAAAGTATTTGTTCTTGGTCTTGATGATTCTTTCCCTCCAATGGGCTTTAAGAATACAGACAACGAAATTGTAGGTTTTGATATCGATTTGGCAAAAGAAGTTGCTGAACGCCTTGGTGTAGAATTTAAAGCTCAGCCAATCGACTGGGATGCAAAAGAAATGGAACTTGCTACTGGAAAGATTGACTGTATCTGGAATGGTCTTACAATTACTCCAGAAAGAGAAGAAGCTCTTGCTTTTACAAAACCTTATTTGAATAACGATCAGGTTCTTGTTGTACGCGCAGACAGCGGTTACACAAAAATGGAAGACTTGGCAGGTAAAACTGTTGGTGTTCAGAGTGGTTCAAGTGCACAGGATGCATTGGATCAGAACGAAGATTTTAAGGCTTCTTTGAAAAAAGTAATTTCATTCAAAGATAACCTCACTGCAATGAACGATCTTGAAATTAAAGGTCTTGATGCCGTTGTAATGGACAGTATTGTTGCTTCTTACGATATTTCAATGACAGGAAAACCTCTTGCAATCGTTGACGGATCTCTTGCAAAAGAAGCTTACGGCGTTGCATTTAGAAAAAATGACCTCAAGCTTCGCGATGCTGTTCAGGAAATCCTTGTTGAAATGTCAAAGGACGGAACAGTTGAAGCAATTTCTAGAAAATGGTTCGGTCGTGATATTGCTGTAATCGACGACGGCGAATAATGAGTACTCGTTATATAAAAATGCTTCTGGCGATGGCAGAAGGTTCTGTTGTTTCGCTGGAAGTATTTTTTCTTACAATAATATTCTCTATCCCTCTTGCAATGGTAATCGCTGCCGGCAGAATGGCTCGAAATAAACCTCTTTCTTCATCGGTAAATCTTCTTTTGCTGGTTGTTCGTGGAACGCCACTTATGCTTCAGCTTTTAGTTGTATATTTTGGTCCTGGAATATTCATTAACTGGCTTAATTCTTTTGGTTTTAATGTAAGCCTAAGATGGAACCGATTTCCTGCTGCAATTGTAGCTCTTTCTGTAAATTATGCCTGTTATTTTGCAGAAATTTATCGCGGCGGTTTTGAATCAATTCCCAAAGGGCAGTATGAAGCCTGCAAGGTTTTGGGATATTCCCGTTCTCAGAC
>CAMHIV010000142.1 GCA_946185185.1 uncultured Treponema sp.
CCCCTGTAATAGTCGGTTTCACTCAAATGTTGATTGGCTCTGATAAAAAAGTCTGTGTAATCATCTTCCAAATCAGCAGAAATTGGTTTCTGAATTTCCTGTAAATCATAACCAACAGGAAGAATTCTTTTTAAAAGCATAGCAATCGTATAAGGTTCTTCCCCAGTAGAACAGCCTGCACTCCAAACACGTACAGTCCGATCTCCAGTCTTCTTCTTTTCTTCAAGAACATGAGGAATTACATAATTTTCAAGAGCATCAAAATGCGGTTGGTTTCTAAAGAACCGGGTAAGGTTTGTAGTAACCGCATCCAACATCTTTTTCATTTCTTCGTGATCTGTGTGAATCAGATTATAGTATTCATCTATTGATTCAATTTTCTTTTCACGAAGAATCTCTTTTATCCGACTGTCCAAAATTGGACGGTTTGTTGCAGAGAAAGTAATTCCGCTTTCATCATATATTGTTTTGCGGAAACGCTCAAAATCTGCATCGTTTAAAGTATCAAGCATAGAATCATTATAAATCCATAATTTTTAGTTGTAAACGAAATTCTAGCAAGCTTTCACCTCATTGACTAAAATCTTCAATAATGAAAAAATAGAAGGATATGAGTAAGTATATTCTGGTAACAAGCGGTGTATGTTCATCTTTAGGAAAAGGTGTTGCTTCGGCAACTATCGGAAGCCTTATGGAAGGTTACGGGCTTAAAATTTCAATGATAAAATGCGATCCATATATCAACATGGACGCAGGGAACATCAGCCCTTTTCAGCACGGAGAAGTATATGTCACAGAAGACGGAGCAGAAACTGACCTTGATTTAGGAAATTTCAGCCGATTTACCAGCATCAATATTACCAACGACAACTGTATCACAATCGGTAAGGTATACGACCAGGTAATTAAAAACGAACGAGCCGGCCGTTATAACGGAAGAACTGTACAGGTAATTCCACACATCACCGATGAAATTAAACGCAGAATTCTCGCAATCGGTGCAAAAACCAGCGCTGATGTTGTAATCGTAGAAATCGGCGGAACAGTCGGCGACATTGAATCAATTCCGTTCCTTGAATCAGCTCGACAGCTTATCCGTGAACTCGGGAAAAACGATGTCTGCACAGTACATCTTTCTCTGATTCCTGTAATTACCGGCGGAGAACTCAAATCAAAACCGACACAGCATTCTGTAAAACAGCTTCAGGAAGCAGGTATCCAGCCGGACATTCTCCTTTGCCGCTGTGAAAAAGAAATTGAAGCAGATATGCGCAAAAAGCTTGCACTTTTCTGTAACGTAAGTCAGGACGCAGTATTCGCTTCTTCAAACATCGAAAAATCAATCTATGAACTTCCTGTTCTCTTCCATAAAGAAGGCTTAGACAAAAAAATTATAAGCAAGCTTGCAATAAAAACAGAAGTTCCGAATTCAAATATCCGCCAGTGGACCACTTTCCTAAACAAGCTTAATGAAGACGGTCCAAAAGTTACAATCGCAATGGTTGGAAAAAAAGACTATCTCGACGAATGTAACAAATCTGTACGGGAATCTCTTATTCATGCAGCAATCACTTCTTACGGTGCAAAACTCGAAATTCGCAAAATCGATGCAGAAACACTGGAAAGCGGTGATTCAACAGCACAGTTCCAGGGAGTTGACGGCATCGTAATTCCTGGAAACTATGAACAGCGCGGATTCCTTGGACTTCTTGCAACAGTTCGCTACGCTCGTGAAAATAACATTCCGTATCTCGGAATCGACCTTGGTATGCAGCTTATGGCAATTGAAACAGCAAGAACAATGCTCGGCTGGGAAGACGCCGACAGCACAGAATTCATTCAAAGCAGCGCACACGCCATTATTTCACTTCCAGAAGAACAGGCAGGCTTCTCGGCTTCAGGTTTAATGCAGCTTGGAGCACAGACTGTAAAAGTAAACAAAGGCACAAAGCTTCACGAAGCATACAAGAAGACAACAATTGTTGAGCGCCATAGAAACAAGTATATCTTTGATAAAAAATATGCAGCAGCACTCGAAGAAAAAGGACTTGTGATTTCTGCATTCTCTGAACTTGAAAAACGCACAGAAGCCTTTGAATGGGCAAACCATAAATGGGGTATCGGCGTTCAGTATCATCCTGAATTCGTTTCACGCCCGGCTAAACCTCATCCCTTATTTGCAGCGTTTATAGGAGCCGCATTAAATAAATAATGAAATCCGGTCTTCTGCTTTTAAGCATTCTAATCATTTCAGGATGTTCGCTTCGCTATAATTCCTCTTTTCAGGATGAAGCGAATGTTCCTGAATTTATTTTTACGGATGCAACTTTTACAAAGTACGAAGACAGTACAAAAAAACTTTCACTTTCAGCAGAAACTCTGGAGCAGTATTCAGAAGGAAATTCCATGTATGCAAAAGGAGTCAGTTTCAAACTCTTAAATAAAGAAGGCGAAATTGAAACAGAGGGTTCGTGCAATCTGCTGGCCGCAAATTCTGATGCAGAAAAATACACTCTGTTCGACGACATTAAAGTAAAAAACATAAAAGAAGATTTCGAAGTTTCTGCAGACACTTTAAGATGGAACGGCAAATCAGAACAACTTACTTCCAGCCGAAACGACATGGTTTCAATAAAAAAAGGCGACACATACATGATTGGTTCAGGTTTTTCTGCAAGTGCCGTAAGCAAAAAATTTTCATTTACAGGAATAATTTCCGGCGAATTTACAAAAGACGAAGATAATAACCACTCTGAAGCTCAAGAAACAACACTTACGGAGGAAGAACATGCCGAATAAGAAAAAAGCATTTCTGTTAATTTCCGTAATTTCACTTTCACTTGCAGGGCTTTACGCCGAAAAAATTACTTTTTCTGCAAATTCACTTTCCGGAACAATCGGCGATAAATCAGATTCCACTACTCTTTCGGGCGAAGCATACGTTCTGACCGACACAATGGAAATTTCGGCTGACTCAATTAGTATGCACGGAAAAGATTTCCGCTACATCGAAGCTTCCGGAAAAATAAAAGGCAAAAACATGGAATCCGAACTGGAATTCACATGTGAAAAAATGCATTACGACCGCGAAACAAAAATCGCAAAATTAAGCAACAACGTTACACTTATCGATGAAAAAAATGATGTAAATGCAAAAGCCCAGCTGATAGAATACAACCAGAACACTGATATCGCCGTTATTCAGATTGATATCGAACTAAAACAGAAAGACAATGTATGTAAAGGCGCCTACGCAATCTATCGAAAAAAAGAACAGAAGCTGGAACTTTCCGGAAACGCCCAGATAAAACAGGGCGAAGATACTTTCCGGGCTCAGGAAATCACACTCGATCTTGACTCCCAGGAAATTACACTGGACGGAAGAGTAAAAGGTTCCGTTGTAGACGAAAGAAAGTCTTCAAAAGAAAAAGCTTCCGAAGAAAAACCTGAAGAAACAAAACCGGAAGCAGACACTAATCCGGACGAAAACAATAAACCACAGGAATAAAAAATGAGCGAAGAAATAATTTCCACAAATGAAAATAATCAAGAAAATCTTCACACATTGCGAGTTTCCAGCCTTTATAAAAGTTTCGGCCGAAAAAGTGTCGTAAAAGGAATTGAATTCCAGATGCACACCGGAGAAGTACTTGGACTTTTAGGACCAAACGGCGCCGGAAAAACTACAACCTTTTACATGATAGTTGGCTTTTACCAGCCGACAGCCGGAGACATTTTCCTGGACGATGAACAGATTACACCACTTCCAATGTACAAACGCGCCCGCAAAGGAATTTCATACCTTCCACAGGAACCAAGTGTATTCAAAAAATTAACAGTAGAAGAAAACATCTGGTCAATTCTTGAAACCCGAAAAGATTTAACAAAAGAGCAGAAAAAACAGCACCTTGAGGATCTGATCGAAGAATTCGCAATCGGACGAATCAGAAAGCAATACGCCTTTACTCTTTCCGGTGGTGAACGCCGTCGAACAGAAATTGCACGCTCACTTGCAATCGAACCAAAATTCCTGCTTTTGGACGAACCTTTTGCCGGAATCGACCCGATTGCAGTTGCCGACATCAAACACATGATCGGTCTTCTCGCAAAACGAGGCATCGGAATCCTTATTACAGACCACAATGTTCGAGATACTCTAGAAATTACTGACCGCGCAATCATCGTTAGCTCCGGTCAAATTACAATCCAGGGCTCAAAAGAAGAAATCCTGAACTCAGAACTTGCACGAGAAATTTACCTTGGAAAAGACTTTTCGATGTAATTTCTACATATATTTACTTCTTATTTGACAACAGACAATTCATACATTACAATAAAAGATAGAACCATTCTATACAAATAGGAGAAAAATAAAAGTATGAACACAAATACAGTTTTGTTCATCGTTCTCCCTATCGTTGGAATCGTTCTTGGATGGACTATTCGACTGGTTTATGCCAGATTTCAATTATCAGCATCAGAACAAAAAGCAGAACGTGTAAAACAGGATGCAATAAGAGAAGCTGAAGCTCAGAAAAAAGAAATTTTGCTTAATGCAAAAGATGAACTCATTCGTGAACGAAACCAACAGGAAAGGGAAAACAGGGAACGTCGTGCAGAAGTTCAACGCTTTGAAGCACGCGTAAACAAAAAAGAAGAACTTGTTGACCAGAAAGCTGCTGAATGTGAAAAACGTGAAAAAGATTGCGAAGAAAAGCTTGCTGCCATGAAAAAGAGAGAAGCTTCTCTTGCAGTACAGGAAGAAACTTACCGCAAAGAACTGGAACGTATTTCAGGGCTTTCTGCTCAGGAAGCAAAAGAACTTATTATTAAAAACCTTGAAAACGATGCCCGCCACGATGCACAGGCACTCTTGAACAAGATTGAACAGGATGCACAGCTTTCTGCAGAAAAACGTGCGCGCGAAGTGCTTATTTCTGCAATTCAGCGTATTGCGCCAGAAACAACAAGTGACATTACAGTTACAACAGTTTCTTTGCCAAGCGACGAAATGAAAGGCCGCATCATTGGACGCGAAGGACGCAATATCCGCGCACTTGAAACACTTACTGGTGTAGATATCATCATCGACGATACTCCGGAAGCAGTTGTTATTTCATGCTTTGACCCGGTACGCAAGGAAATTGCAAAACAATCTCTTGAAAGACTTATTTCCGATGGCCGCATTCACCCGGCACGAATCGAAGAAATTGTTCAGAAAGTTACACGAGAAATTCAGAACAAGATTTACGAAGAAGGCGAAAAAGCTTTATTCGACCTTGGAATTCATAACCTGCCGACAGACGGAATCAGAGCACTTGGCCGCTTGTACTTCAGAACAAGCTACGGTCAGAATGTTCTTACACACTCAAAAGAAGTTGCAACTGTTGCTTCTATGCTTGCTGCAGAAGTTGGAGCTGACCGTGAACTTGCTAAAAGAGCAGCAATTCTTCACGATATCGGTAAGGGCGCTGAAAATGACAGCGACCAGAACCACGCAGAAGTTGGTGCTGAAATGGCACGCAAAATGGGTGAGGATGCCCGCGTAATCAACGCAATTGCAGCTCACCACAACGATGTAGAAGCAAATACTATAGAAGCCATCATCGTTCAGATTGCAGATGCAATTTCTGCAGCACGCCCTGGTGCACGTCGCGAAACAGTAGACAATTATGTAAAACGTCTTGAAAATCTTGAAGCAATCGCAGAAAACTTTGAAGGCGTTGAAAAAGCATATGCAATTCAGGCTGGTCGTGAACTTCGCATTCTTGTAAATAACGAAAAGATTGCAGATAACGAAGTAAAACAGCTTGCAAGCGATATTGCGAAACAGATTGAAAATGATTTGAAATATCCGGGAAGAATCAGAATCACAATGATTCGAGAAACCCGAATTATTGAATATGCTAGATAACTAAAAAGGGGCTGTCCAAAAAGAAATGGGCAGCCCTATTATTTTAAATTTACAAGAG
>CAMHIV010000143.1 GCA_946185185.1 uncultured Treponema sp.
CCGGGATATCCGCTGCTATACCCAGGACAAATCGGCGGAAAAGTCATGATTTACTTTCAATAGCAGAAAATGCTGGATTATTCTCGCAAAAATACAAACCTTTTAAGCATCAACAAGATTTGAAGACACTGAGAATAGTGTTGCAACATTTATCAGACATGGTTATTTGGGGTGCCAGATACCCTGTTCCAAATGGTTCTAATAAATATTTTAAATTTGATAATAGTGTTCCTTTGATTTTGGTTTATGGGTTCCATATTCTAGATGTTATAGAACCTGTATTTAATTTGTTTGAAAAGGAACTGTTAAAATTAAATAAATAATGTTTCTGCGTTAGGGATAGTAGCGGCGGCGAAGCCGTTGCCTTTAGGCAATGGAGCGATAGCGGAACCGCGAATAGCCCGACCGTCTGCTACAGCAGACGGGAACGCCCATGGAATCAGCTTCACTCGCGTCAGTCTGCTCTCGGCTTGGAGATTTCAATTCAAAAAGACAAACTGGAAGTCCGTTCAAGAAAAGAAGTATATCCGGCCTCTTGTTTGAGTTTTCTATGAATGTCCATTGATTTGCAACGATGTAAGAATTTTTATCGCCAGGCTTTCCTGCATTTTCAAAGTCGGCAATATAGATGATGTCAGATTTAGTTTCGCCATTTGCGCTGTAACTAACTTCAATTCCGTTTTGAAGATATTCCATAAAAAGCGCATTCTTTTTTACAAGCTCAGCATTTTCAAAATTACGGAGTTTCAAGAGCTCTTCAGAAATTGCCTGCGCAGGAGCATTAGGATTCAACCGCCTGATAGAATCTTCAAGCACAGAATCATACAAAGGAGAGCGTACATCCCGTACAACTTCCGGCCCATAAACATGCTCCCATCTCATATTCTGGAACAACTCAATCAGAGCATTTTCATAGGCTTCTTCGTTGTAATCGGCGGACATTCTTTTTTTTCCCCTGAAAGGTTTATTAGTATAATTTTAGCACGGGATTTGGAAAAAGGGTATGGGTAAATCTCATTTCGCAAAAACAAAAGAAACTCGTTTTTGCGAAATAGAACTATCAGATATTACCTTAGACTTCTTTTTAGTGTTGACAATTCAAAACAAAACGATATATTATATATTACGTATAAGGTAGTACATGGAAGTAAAGTTTATAAATGAAGAATTAAAACTTTTATACCAGACAAGTTCCTCAAAAAAATACAAGAACGTACCGGCACAAATTGTAAAAAAGCTTGTTCGTGCTGTTGATGTATTATCTGCGGCAACAGTTGTTCAAGATTTGTGGAATTTTCCATCGTATCGTTTTGAACATCTGCAGGGAAATGATAGATATTCTATGCGCATGGATAGAACCTGGCGTCTGGAAATGGAAATTGAGTGGACCAATAATGAATGCACAATTGGAATTATTGGTCTTTATGATTTAACAAAACATTATGGAGACTAAAAACATGTCCGAAACATTAAAGCCTTTTTATAATCCTGGACCTGGAGACATTATCAAAGATGCGCTTGAAGAGCTTGGCTGGCAGCAGGATGATCTTGCAGAAATTTTAGGATTATCAACAAAGAGTGTAAATCTCATTTTGAACAACAAACAGGCTATTACTCCAGAAACAGCAGAACTCCTTGGTAAGACATTTTCTACTTCTGCAGAAATGTGGTTGAATCTTGATGCAAAATATCAGCTTAGAAAGCTGGAAGAAAAACCTTCAGAAAAGAAAGAAATCACCCAGGCAAAAGCAGATTTCAGAAAACTTATGCCAGTATACGAAATGAAAAAAAAGGGGTGGTTTGTAAATGATGTTTCAACTGTTTATGGAATAAAAGCCGAACGAAAACGCATTTTTGGCGATGAAGAAACTGTTCCTCAAAATGATGGTATGAATTTCTGCGCCCGTCAGACAAAATTTGACTATGATTATACTCTTACATATTGTAATGTATGGTACCAGTTTGCAAAAATCTATGCAGAAAAAGAATTTCTTCCTGCATTCAATAAAGCTGGATTGGAGACAATTGCAGAAAACCTCTGTGCTTACACATTACAAAAAGACGGAATAAACAAAATAATTTCAGATTTACATTCCTGTGGTGTCGGCTTTTTTGTTTTAAGTCATCTTCAGAAAACATATCTAGACGGTGCGGCTTTTACAATCGGTAATAATCCTTTTATTGTATACACAGCCCGTTATGATAGAGTCGACAATTTCTGGTTTGTACTTGCTCATGAAATCTCTCATATTCTTTTGCATTTAAAGCACCTGAAACAAGGCTGCCTTGATAATATGGATTCAAATGCCAGTTCAGAACTGGAAATCCAGGCCGATGCCAAAGCTTCAGAATTATTGCACACAGATGAAATCCTCGAACTTGGAACTCAGTACCGCCATTATTTTACATTAGACCGCCTGCACCAGATAAGCGAAAGTTTACAGATTGCGGCTCCAGTTGTATTGGGAATCTTGCAGCATTACAAAATTATTGAGTGGAAGAAATTCAGCAGCCTTAGGGAAAGCGCTAAGGAAAAGATTGATGGGGAATTTATTAAGGGGTAGTGAAATTATGGATGAAGATTTGATTTTATTGATTGAAAAAATTTTGGGAAAAGATAAAAGGCGTATATCAATTGCATTTAAAGACTTTATTCCTACGATTATTTTTTCATTTATTCCACTAATTTTCGAAATTGTATCAGTAATTTTAATAAAAAAGAAACTGTTTGAAACAATTTCTATGTTAGTTTTTATTGTTTCCTATGCCATTCAGCTAATCTATGTAATTATAGGTTTCATTTATGCTTCAAAGGACTTATATAAATTTCAAAAGGTTTCTGCACATTCAATTGTTCAGAATTTTAATAACTATAGAGAAAAAAAATCAGAAATTATGAAATTGATAGATAAATTAAATACAAAGAATCCAAAAATGCTTGCTGAATTTAAAGAAAATTTATTACTTGAAAAATCAAAATTTGACAATCGTTTTTCATTCTTTTATGAAGGAATACAAAGTGTTGGCGTACTTAGTTTAATTATTTTATTTGCAAAAAATATCGATGAATTATCGAAACTTGAAACACCACTTAGCACAATTTCATTTTTTATTTTTGTATTTCCTTTAGCTGTTTCATTGTTCCTCATTTCTGAAAAGAAAAAAGCTTATGAAATTAATGAAATTTTAATTTACTTTGAAAATTGTATTTATTCAGAAAGTAAGTAGAGGTAATACTCAAAATTTTCCTTGAAAGTAAAATAAGAAGGATTGTTATTTTACTTTTTGGAGGAAAAGAAACTTACAGCATCAGCTATTTCTTCTTTCCCTCAATCTTCTTCAATTCTTTAAGAGTTTCAATATACGCCTTTTCTACGGAAGAAAGAGTCTTTACCTGATACTTTCTATATTCACCTTCTGCTTTTTCCATAGCCTTTTTGTGACTGATTTTTCCGGCGCCTTCCAGAACTTCTTCGCCAACAGATTTTATTGTGCGGTCAAGCTGCTCTACATAATCACTCATGTGCATAACGTTGTGATTTTCAGCCTGATACTCTGCCATGTCAAAAAAGGCCGAAACAAGTGCATTCAGTTTTTTAAGCTCTTTTTCAGAAAGATAATTCTTGGCAATTCGAACATCTTCTAAAGTAACATCTGCTCCCTTAAAAGAAGTGAGCCCCATAAAATCTTTTTCACTGTCAGCCCTGTCGTATATAATTTCGGCTGCTGTCTGACGATTTACCGCATAGTGAAGTTTGTTCTGCACCATCTTAAAAAACGCAACAGATTCAGCCGACTTAGGATTATAATCAGCACTTGTAGCATACAAATCCAAAACCTGGCGATACATTACTTTTTCAGAAGAACGAATATCACGGATGCGAGCCAAAAGCTCTTTCCAATAGTCCCCGCCACCAGCTTCTTTCAGGCGTTCATCGTCCATCGTAAAGCCTTTTCGGATGTATTCATTCAGCCGCTTTGTTGCCCACTGACGGAACTGTGTTGCGATCTTGGACTTTATACGGTAGCCTAGTGAAATAATCATATCGAGGTTGTAATATTTTGTCTGATACGATTTTCCATCAGCCGCAGTTGTTCGGAAATTCCGAACAACTGAATCTTCTTCAAGCTCTTCTTCCTCAAAAATATGCTTTATATGTTCACTTACATTTGCCTTACTCGAACCATACAAATCCACCAGCTGAGCCTGAGTAAGCCAGACAGTTTCGCCTTCAAAACGAACATCAACAGAAATCTTTTCGTCCGCTGTCTTAAAAATCACGATTTCACTTTTATTATCTGTTGGCATTGTTGTACCTCCGAAAATTTATATGTATTAGGGGAAGGTCGACCCCTTAGGGAGCGGCCTGCAACGCAGGCAAAAACAGTCCGGTGGACTGTTTTTAGCGAGTCTCGGCGAAGGCTATGCCTGAGCCGGCTTCAACCGCCTGCGGCGTTTTCCGCTACCCCTTCGCCTAGGGGCACAGCCCCTAAAACCCGGTAGTTCGCAGAGGGGGCTCAAGTGCCACCCAAAAAGCCTGCTTGTATTAGTAATTTAAAAATTATCTTGTTCGATTGTGGTATCAGGTGCCATATTAATAAATTTAGCAAAAGTCCAACCAGTCCATTTTAATTTAGGCATTTCATCAGGAGAAATTATAATTGTCTGAAAAATGTTTTCATTAGCTTCTATAAGGGTTAATACTTCATTCATATTTTTATCATCAAGCATACAAATATTTCCCCAATCAATCATATATAACACAGTCGACTGATAACTAAAAAAACGCGAAAGTATAATACCAATATCTGTTAGTAATTTTGCAATTTCAGAACCTGCACAATGTTCTAAATCTATAGATAATCCTTGCTTATTTTGAATAGAAATTCTTCTTTCTAAATATGGCTTTTCTCTCTTAATTGATATTTTAACTTTTTTTGTACTTAAGCCCTCAAAATATTCATTCTTCAATATAGATAGAATTATTTCACTCTCTAAATTAAAACATCTTGAAATATCTTTCACATGATCTTTTGTTAATCTTATAGGTTTCGATAAATATATGGTTTTAATATTTATAGGACAAATTGGATAAATATCTTTCTTAAAATAATATTGATATCCATCTTCTTCACTCGATGAATAAATAAAATTATTCTCAAATTGGCTATCAATTTTATAAGATATGCTATAATCATCAGTAATATAATCATGCTTATTATTGATTGACTCATAAATGCATTTACAGAAACAAGTTTTTCCAGAATTATTTGTTCCATAAATATGCGTAATCTTTCCTAATCTCACTGTAATTTTGTTATTAAAAGCTTTTGGAAAATTCAAAGATATTTCATTAATCCAAAATAATGATGATGGATATTTTCCCAACTGACGAGCTATCATAGTTTCATGCTGTGCTTTATATCCTAAAAGAACTGATGGAGGATATTCATTTCCAGAATTGTCATCAATAATTTTATGATGATTTCTACATAAATAAATGCCATTTTCTGCACTTTTTATTTTTTCTTCTGTCAGAAAATCTTTTCCTCTTGGTCCACCATCGGCTGCACTAAAAATATGGGCACATTCACCTATACAAGTTATCTCATCCTTATTTTTTCCGGGTCCTATTAAAACACGATTACACCCAGGAAAGGAACATTGGTACCCAGCTCTTCCTGCAATTATTTCTTTTGTTCTACTAGAAAAATCAAATCGGTTATGCATAAAAAACAATCCTATTTAGAATATTTTTCGTAAGCATCTTTATATAAAGTATCAACTTGATCTTTTAATTGATTCCGATTCTTTAATAATTCATCAAATTTCTTATAAATATTTTCATATATTATTTGTTGTGCAGGTATATAATTTTTTGATAAAGTAATATTATTCATTATTAATCATCCTTTCTATTTTTTATCTTTATCGCTAGATATTCCCATTGCTTCTCTCAA
>CAMHIV010000144.1 GCA_946185185.1 uncultured Treponema sp.
GAACAAAGAAAAACCTATTTCCTTTAATTCATCAAGAAAAACCTTCATGTCATCTGTGAATTTGAAAGAAAAAGTTGTATCAGTGAATACACATTTTGCAGATTGAAAAACATTTGTTACTTCATATTGTTTTTCGTTATCTTCCAGAACGATTTTCATATCAAGAATTTCGTTTGCTGATTCTTTTATGAGGGTTCTGGTTTTTTGGCCGTCTTTTAAATTTAAATCCGTGAAAAAGTCTGAAAAAGAAAAAGATACAAAATTCGGATTATTAGAACTTGTTAAGTACTTAAATATTGAATAGAAGTACATTCTTTGTGTTGTAGCAGAACATTTGTAGCTTGCGCGCAAGAAATTGTTAGGAATTTTCAGTATATTCTGCTGATTAAATCCTTTGATAATTAATGCTTTTTTTCGCATTTTTCCCACCTTTTTAAATTTTTAACTATTAAATTTTACGCGCTTCTAATTTCTTGCTACAAAAGGAAATAAAATACTAGAAGATTATAAATGTCCAGTTAAAAATTATAGGAGTCCAAAGGATTATTATAATTGTCCAAAATACTATTATAATCGTCCATTTAACGAATTTTGACAGGCAAAAAACTGAGTTTTACCAGATTGATTGTTAAAAAGGAATTCCCCAACTCCCACAATTAAAAGTATAGAACTAATTATTACAAAAGTCCACTGGAAAATTATAATTGTCCATAAAAATATTATAAATTTCCAAACTATTATAAGAGTCCAAGAATGATTACTGGACTTTTATAATAGTTTGGGCAGTAATTTAATAACTATTTGCAAACATTGACTTCCAGTCAATATTATTCCGATTTTTACGTAAAAACATTATCTTTATTATTATAAAAGTCCAAGAAATATTATAAGAGTCCATTGTTAAAGATATTGGTTTCTTCTATAATTGAGACATGATTTATTATGTTATTCAGGTGGTTACGAACAGGGAAAAAAGTTTTTGCGAAAATGTAAAAAAACTTTCTTCGTTTCTTTCTGAAAACTATAAATTTATTTTTCTTACCCGGGAATTGCAGATTCGAAAGCAGGGTGTCGTTTCTGTTGAAGAAAAGCCGGTTTTTTCTTCGTACGTTTTTTTGGAAAGTGAAGGTGAGCTTTTAGACGGCACTTTGGCTGAGCTCAAAAAAATTCCGGGATTCTGCAAGTTTTTGAATTCGAATAAAGATATTTCACCTCTGGTTGATAAAGATTTAGAAGTAATAAAACACTTTATGAAAATCGGCGAAAAATTGGGTTCTTCACTGGTTCGTTTTGATGAAAATGACAGGATTGTTGTTTTAGAAGGACCTTTAAAAGGTTTGGAAGGAAATATCGTAAAAGTTGACCGTCGAAAAAAACGAGCTAAGGTTCAGATGGATATAAAAGGATATCTTCATGCTTTTGATCTGGGGTTTGAGGATATTGGCGAAAGGTAAATAGAATTTGCTTATTTTTCCATACATCCCGATTTGTTGTAACTATACCTTTTCTGTGCTATAATGAAAGTAATTAACAATAGCGGTGTGGAGTTTTTTGCTTTGCCGTTATAGACATCAGCGGGTATATGGTTCGTACAGTCTGTTTCGGCGACGTGCATAACTGGTATCCTTTAATTTTTGTTTTGCAACGTTTTTGAATCGTACTAACGCTGATGGACTTGTATTTTAAAAATTGTTTTAGAGTGGTTTATGAGCTTTAATTCTAGCGAAAATAATATAAAAAAATCTGGACTTTTTAATCTTAAAAGATGGCAGAAAGTTGCTCTGCTCCTTCTTTTTTATGATTTTACAACAACAGTCTTTTCGTATTTTGCAGCTTTATTCATCCGTTTTGATTGTGTCTTTTCTTCAATCCCCAGAAATTACATAAATGTTGCTGTGGTATTTGTGCCACTTTATGCTCTTGTTTGTCTTATTATCTATTCATTCTTTAGGCTTTATAAAAGTGTCTGGCATTTTGCGTCATATTCAGAGCTTTTGCGCCTGATTGTTGCTACTTTCTATACGCTGATTCTTCATGTAGTTTCTCTTTCTGTCTATTGCAAATTTATAAAAATTAAAAGATTCCCTATTTCTTACTTTTTCATTGGAATTTTTCTTCAATTCGCTTTTATGATTTTTGCCCGCTTTGGGTACCGTTTTTTAATCCTTGTTAGAAGCAAATATCGTGAAAATTCTCATACAAATGTTCTTTTGTACGGTGCTGGTTCTGCCGGACAGGGAATTTTACGCGATGTCAATCATACTCATCAGACAGAAGATAGAATTGTCTGCATTATTGATGATGACCCAAATAAACAGGATCGATTTATTGACGGTGTTCCGATTATCGGTGGTCGCGATGAATTATTTTCTGCTGTAAAAAAATATAACATTAAAAAAATATTTATAGTTTTGCCTTCGGTTTCTGCTTCTAATAAACGGGATATTTTGAATCTTTGTCAGGAAACAGGTTGTGAAGTGCGACAGCTTCCTGGAATTTACCAGCTTGCAAAAGGGGATGTTACCGTAAGCCAGATGAAAAAGGTTTCGGTTGAAGATTTGCTTGGCCGTGATCCGATTAAGACTGACATGAAGGAAGTTTTTGACTTTATTAACGGAAAAGTCGTTCTGGTTACTGGCGGCGGCGGTTCAATTGGTTCAGAATTGTGCCGGCAGGTTGCAGGGCATAATCCAAAGCAGCTTATTATTTTTGATGTTTACGAAAACAATGCCTACGAAATCCAGCTTGAACTTAAGGCAAAATATCCTTCGCTCAATCTTGTTACACTGATTGGTTCTGTGCGCGACAGCCGTCGAATGTTCCAGATTTTTGAACAGTATCGTCCTGATGTTGTTTATCATGCAGCGGCTCATAAGCATGTTCCTCTTATGGAAGACAGTCCTTGCGAAAGTATAAAAAACAATACAATTGGAACTTACAAAACTGCATACGCTGCAATGGTTCATGGCTGTAAGCGATTTGTTTTAATCAGCACTGATAAAGCTGTAAACCCGACAAATATTATGGGCGCTTCAAAGCGTCTTTGCGAAATGGTAATTCAGTCCTTTGATAAAAAAATCAAGGAAGGAAAGGCGAACGAGCTGCCAGAACTATTTACTCATGAAGGAGTAGAAAGTGCTGACAAAGATGGAACTGGAGAAGTATTTAGAAATGCAAAAACAGAATTTGTTGCAGTGCGTTTTGGAAATGTTCTTGGTTCAAATGGTTCAGTAATTCCGATTTTTAAAAAGCAGATAGAAAAGGGTGGTCCGGTAACAGTAACTCATCCTGATATAATCCGCTACTTTATGACAATTTCTGAGGCAGTAAGTCTTGTTATGCAGGCCGGCGTTTATGCTCATGGCGGCGAAATATTCGTTTTGGATATGGGAAGCCCTGTAAAAATTGACACGCTTGCAAGAAACATAATCCGCTTGAGCGGTTTTAAGCCGGATGAAGATATTAAAATTGAATACACAGGTCTTCGCCCTGGAGAAAAGTTGTATGAAGAAAAGCTTATGAGCGAAGAAGGACTCGAAAAAACCGCAAATGAGCTTATTCATATTGGAAAACCGATAGAGTTTAATACCGATGAATTCCTTAAAAAACTGGACGACCTGATGCTTGATGTATACGAAAACGACAGTGTAGTGCGAGAAAAAGTTGCAGAGATTGTTGGGACTTACAGGTGGAAGAAGTAAATTGATGAAGTTGAATGATAAAATTTTAAATGATTCCAGATTTTCTGGTATTGTTCCATTTGAAAAGAAGTTATGGCTTAGTAGTCCTACTATGCACGGTGATGAACAGAAGTGGGTTGACGAAGCAATAACTACTAACTGGGTTTCTACAGTTGGGGAAAATATAAATGAAGTTGAACAGCAGATTGCAGAATTTGTCGGTGTGAAATATGCTGTAGCCCTTTCGGCAGGAACTGCGGCTCTTCATCTTGCTACAAAACTTGCTGCAGAAAAATTATATGGGCAGGCTCGTCCTAACCAAGGAACTCTTTCTGGACATAAAGTTTTTTGTTCAGATGTTACTTTTGATGCTTCTATAAATCCTGTTGCATACGAAGATGGTGAAGCTGTTTTTATTGATACAGAATACGACACTTGGAATATGTGCCCAAAGTCATTGGAAAAAGCTTTTGAACTTTATCCAGATGTAAAATTAGTTGTAATTGCGCATCTTTACGGTACACCCGGCAAAATGGAAGAGCTTAAAAAAATCTGTGAAGCGCACGGGGCTTTTATCGTAGAAGATGCTGCAGAAAGTCTTGGTGCAAAATACAAATTAAACGGAAAATGGGTAGAAACCGGAACTCTGGGGAAATATAACTGTATTTCGTTTAACGGGAATAAAATTATAACCGGCTCTTCAGGCGGAATGTTTCTTACAAACAGTCTGGAAGAAGCAAACAAAGTGCGTAAGTGGTCCACACAGAGTCGTGAAAATGCGCCATGGTACCAGCACGAAGAAATCGGCTACAATTATCGCATGAGTAACATAATTGCAGGTATAGTTCGCGGGCAGATTCCTTATCTAAGAGATCATATTGCCCAGAAAAAGGCGATTTATGAACGCTATAAAGAAGGATTAAAAGATCTTCCGTTAAAGATGAATCCTTTTGATGCAGAAAAATCTGAACCAAATTTCTGGCTTTCCTGCTGCATTATTGATAAAGAAGCTATGGCTCCGCATGTTCGCGGCGAAACTGAAGAACTCTATAATCACGAAAGCGGAAAATCAAGTCCTGGAGAAATTCTTGCCGCTCTTTCTGCATTTAATGCTGAAGGCCGCCCAATCTGGAAACCAATGCACATGCAGCCAATTTACAGAACAAACGCTTTTGTTACAGCAGAGGGTAATGGCAGGGGCTGTACGAATGCATACATAGCGGGTTCTGGTGTAGATGTGGGAGCTGATATTTTTAAAAGAGGCCTATGTCTGCCAAGTGATAATAAGATGACACCAGAGCAGCAGGATAGGGTGATTGAGATAATTCATAGGTGTTTTAGGTAAGACAGGTTTGTTAGACAAAAGAAATCTTGCATGCTAGAATCCGAACAGGAGGTTTGAATATGCCGACGATAAGTAGCTTTTATGGGCTTTCAATATACATGTATAATAATGGAAAGGAACATAATCCGCCTCATTTTCATGTTTATTATGGTGACAAAGAATGTGTTATTAGTATTCACGAATGTAAAATGATTGAGGGAGAAATGCCTGAGAATAAACTTCGGCTTATTCTTGCGTGGTGTGAAATTCATAAAGATGAATTGCTTCAAAACTGGGAGTTTGCAATAAAGCAGAAGAAGCTTAGAAAAATTTCACCTCTCAGATAGGAGGATATTATGGATTGGCAAGTTTTAGCAGTGGAACCTACAAGGGATTATAAGTTAATTTTAACTTTTAAAAGTGGAGAAAAACGTATTTTTGATTTTTTGCCCATGTTTGAAAATAAAATAAATAAGCCACTAAAAAATATACGTTTTTTTATGAAAGCAAAAGTTCATCATAATACAGTTATGTGGAATGATGATTTAGATTTATGCCCTGAATATCTTTATGAAAATAGCATAAAGATATAAGGGGTGAAAAAAAATAACTAAGAATTTTTGATTAATTTGGCTACGAAATAAATGACTCACACCCCATACGGAATATACGAAAAATACTTAACTTTTTCATTAAAAAAACTCCTTATAAATATATTATTTTGTTTAAGCGCAGATATCCTCCGCTATTAGAATTAAATATCCTTTCGTGAAAAGAGACCGATCTAGTCGGTCTCTTCATCAATACTGTATTAGGACTTCATAATATTGTTTCTTGTGTACCACGAAGTGTACCAAATTTATAAAAAATATATGAATTTACATCGGTATTTATAGAAGTTATGTAAACGCTGAAAGCCTTTTATATCA
>CAMHIV010000145.1 GCA_946185185.1 uncultured Treponema sp.
CCTACCGAAAAGTCGGTTTTTTATGGATTATAATCCCGAAAAGTCGGGTTTTGTGCAGAACGTGGAAACTTTTTTGCCATAGAGATTAGCAGCCGGTATTTTCAAAAATGCGACAAAAAAAACGGGAGCCGGATTTTGTTCTGACTCCCGTTTGTGTTTTATGAAAAAAAGATTACTTTATCTTTTTCAGTTCCTTTTCGTTCCATTCGACTGCGGCGCTGAACGTGAGTGTCTGGACGTTCTTTTTTTCGGTGCGCTCGACCGTGAATGTTACGGTTTTTGCCGGGACAGGATAAAGACCTGCCAAATCTGCAAGGCTTATTTCCTTTTCCGCTCCGTCTTCGGTTTTCACGGTGATTTTTTTGACTACATCCTTTGCCTTGAGTCCTGCGTTTTCAAATGCCGTCTTTTTTTCGGTGAAGCCTTTTATTGTGACGACACCGTTTTTGTCTTCAAATTTGATTGCCGCAAGATTCGTGTGGAGCGTTCCTTCGTTGAATGCTATGCCTATTTTTTCTTCCCGGTTTGGCTCGCGGAAAAGATAGAATGTTCCGTCCTGATTTTTTCCGATGGAGTAGGTAAGCGTGGATGCTTCCTTTGTGAACGCAAGGAAATCTTTTGCCGGGACTTCAAGTGTTTTTCCCGTAACGTCAATCATGTAGAAGATTTTGTTTTTTTCTGAATATGATCCGGCCGGGAGCGGAATTGTGTAGACGTTCTTTTTTCCGTTCTTCACAAGTTTTCCATCTGCACTGATTCCGTTGAAGAAAGTTCTCATCGCATATTTTTTGTTGTTCAAAATCTCTTCTTCTGTTGCGGCGCGGTAGATGTAGAGAATTCCGTGGTTGTAGCCGTTGGTCTTGTAGTCAAAGCCAGTAATCTCTTTCACAAGACTTAGGAATTCCGTATTCCCGAAGCTCTGTTTTTTTCCGGCAGCATCTTTTACGTAGAATGTACCGCCGTAATCCGGTGTGTATGCTTCGTTCGGAAAGTCAATCCTGAAACTGAAATTGCTTCCATCCTTAACCAGGTTTCCGCTCTGCGTGAGTTTTTCGATGAATGCCTTGACCGCATCCTTTCTGTTCTGATTATAAGCGGCTATTTCAGCTTCGGTGGCGTTACGGTAGATGTAGTAAATTCCGTTGTTGTATTTTGTGGTCTTGTAGTCAAAGCCTGTAATCTCTTTGACAAGCCTTAAAAATTCCGATTCCGTAAAACTTTGATTTTTTCCAGCCGCATCGTTTGCATAGAAAGTTCCGCTGTTTCTGTAAGATCCTTCCGGGAGCGCAATGTCAAAAGTCAGGCTGTTTCCGCTTTTTACAACGTTTCCGCTTTGCGTGAGTTTTTCGATGAATGTCTTTACCGCATCTTTTCTGTTCTGATTGTAAGCGGCTGTTTCAGCTTCTGTGGCGTTACGGTAGATATAGTAAGCTCCGTTGTTGTATTGTGCGGTCTTGTAGTCAAAGCCTGTAATTTCTTTTACAAGACTTAGGAATTCTGATTTCGTAAACTCCTGTTTTTTCCCGGATGCATCGTTTACATAGAATGTTCCGTAGTTGTAGGAGCTGTAAGATCCGTTTGGGAGTACAATGTCAAAAGTCAGGCTGCTTCCGCCCTTTACAACGCTTCCCGTAGGTGTAATGGAGTTGATGAATGTCTTGACCGCGTCTTTCCTGTTCTTGTTGTATGCGGTAAGTTCGGCTTCGGTGGCTTTACGGTAGATGTATGGATTTGATGAGCGGTCACTAACCTCATATTCAAGCCCTGTAATTTCCTTCACGAAATCTAGGAATTCCGATTCAGTAAATTCCTGATTTTTTCCCTCCGCATCCTTTGCATGAAAGTCGAAGCAGTTGTCGTCGTAATAGCCGCGCTCACTATAGTACTTGTATGAGTCTTTCGGAAGATTGATTTTGAATGTCAGATTGTTTCCGCTCTTTACGATGCTTCCGTTCGGTGTGATTGTGTCTAGGAATGTCTTTACCGCATCTTTTCTGTTTTTGTTGTATGCCGTAAGTTCTGCTTCCGTGGCGTTCCGGTAGATGTTGTAGTAATCGTAAAACTTGTATTCAACCCCTGTCTTTTGTTTGAACAGTTCGGTGAATTTGTGATTGTAAACGGTTCCTACTTTTTCTCCGGAATCATCTTTCAGTATAAAGCCTTGGTCTCCGTAGATATCATCAGTGAGTTCAATCTTATATATGAGGGAACCGTCTTTTTTTACGAAGAAGGCTCCGTCCAGCTTGAGGATTTTATCTGCCAGTGCAGGGAAATATTGTGCGCACATAACGTCCGTGATGCGCTCTTCCCATTCTTCATATTCTTTTTCTTTGTTGTTGTTCCAAAAAAGATTGTAGGTGTTCTGTGCAATGGATTTTGCCTGGTTCCAATTTTTTTCGGAAACGGCCTTGTCGTACAGGATGCAGTTAACGTCCGAGACGCGCTTTACCCATTCGTTGTATTCTTTGTAATAGGTGCTACCTTCGTAATGGAAGGACTTAAAAAGATTGTAGGCGTTCTGTGCAATGGATTTTGCCTGATCCCATTTTTTTTCGGATACGGCTTTGTTGTACAGGATAAGTGCCTCTTCTCCTTCAACTTTATATTTGTCCCTTACATTAACCGCGTTAAGCTGCTTTTGCAGTGCAAAGCTTGCGTTGATTTTGTTCCCGGTGATGAAATTCGAGAGCTTGAGGTCGCCATAAACAAATCTACCACTGTAGGTATAAAGAGTCATTGCGTACAATATGTCCAATTCTTTCGGTATGACGATTGTCTCAAGACTGTTGCAATCACTGAACGGAGATCTAAAAGGCAACTGATTAATTGAACAATCTCTGTTATCCTCATCAGTATAAATGTCAAAATAAATCCGCCCCTTCGGGAATGTGAGCTTCTTTATGTTTGAGCGGGCGAATGCAGATGGACTTATTTTGCATCCTGCGGGAATGACGGCTTCTTCCAGACTGCTTTGATAAAAAGCTTCGTCACCTATGCGTTCTACAGTTGAAGGAATGTTTATGCTCTTTGCTCGGCAATACTCGAAACACCCGTGATAGTAGTTATCTTTGTAATGTCCGTCACCCGGGATTTCTTTCAGCCCTTCGGGAAGCCTTATCGAGATGAAGTGTGAGCAATAGAATGCAGCCCTTCCCAGTTTTTTTATGCCGTCAGGAATCCAGAGCCCGACATTATTATTATCATCATAAGAATACTGACCTGCACCTTCAAAAGCTCCTTCACCTATTTCCGTAACGGGTATTCCCTGAATCTTCGATGGAATCTCAATCCATTTTCTGTCAACAGATTTATAATCGTTCCATGTCAAAGTGCATCCGGTAATGGTAACTTCCGTATAATCTTCGTTTGCCTTGAATTTCAGCTTGCTTTCGGGAATCAGTATGCGGCCTGTGTTCTGTGCAGCCTCCGCCGATACGAACGCAAGCGCAAGGGCAAGCGTAAGGAATGTTTTTTTTAACGTGTGCATCAATTTTCTGCCTCCATGCTTTAAATGTTTTTTCCAAAATTGGAGTTTAAAAAATGCTACTACGTTTTTGTTGTTTTGTAGTGAGTATGTTTTCACAAAAATCAATGAATTTTTACATATGAATTTCGTGAAAATTTCACAAGTTTTCCGTGAATTTTTCACAGTTTTTTTTGTGGCAGACGGATTTTATTCTCCGTATTTTGAAATCACTTCATGGATGTTTTTGCATGCGGTCTTTTCAAAAATGCGGGTAAAATAGTTGTCCACCGAACGCGGGGATATGCCAAGCTCCTCTGCAATCTGTACCTTGCCCTTGCGCTCAAGGATTTTTTTGAACACGTTCTGTTCCTGCCTTGTAAGTCCGTCGTACATTGTTTTATATGTAAAAAGCGAGGAGACAAGATTCTGCTGGATGAACGTTTCCCCCGAAATGATTTTTTTGACGGCCGTAATCAGTATGGATTCAGGGGCTGATTTTTCAACGAAACCATGTGCGCCTTCTTCCAGGACAAGCGAAAGAATTCCGGGCTTCGCATACATCGAATAGACCAAAATTTTTATGGAAGGGTATTCGGATCGGACGAACCTAAGTACATCAATGCCGCTTTCTTCTCCCAAAAATAAATCCAGTATAATAATTCCGGGAAGATTTTCAGAACCACTTTCTGCAAGTGCCCTTATCTTTTTCAGTGCTTCAGATTTTGAAAAAGCAGAGCCAAGGCAAACAAGACCGGTTTTTTGCCCGATCAAAGAGGTAAGTCCTATGTTGGTGACCGTGTGGTCTTCCACGACAAAAAAACCGTTATTTTTGCTGTTCATTCTTATACCCCTCCCAGTATATTTACTTTGCGACTTTCGGATTTAAAAATCTTTACCTGTGTTCCGTAGTCTTTTTTGGAAACAACGGAAAGTTCCGCTCCGATCAAATCTGCACGCTTTTTCATTCCTTTTAGTCCGAAGTGTTTTTTAGCGTCAACCTTTTCTACGTCAAAGCCTTTTCCGTCATCGCTTATAAAAATATAAAGACCCTTTTCTTCGCTTCCTGCTTGGTTTCGGATCAAAATTACTATTTCGTCAGCCTCAGCATGTTTTGAGATGTTGCTCAGCGCCTCCTGAACGATTCTGTAAAGGTTCAGTATTTCATCCCTGTTCAAAAAAGATGCCGTGGTATTTTCAAGTATGGAAAGCCTTATGCCTGCAGATGAATTTTCCGTAAACTCCTCGCACAGATTTTTTATGCACAAAAGGAAGTCGTTTTTTGTAATGTCCGGCGGAGTAAGGTTGTAGCTTATCGACCGGACTTGGGAAAGCGATTTTGAAAGATATTCTTCTATCTGAGAAAGCTTGTCCTTCGCGTCCGATTTTTCGCATAGGCTTTTGCACCAGCGTATGTTTTGGGCAACAGTGTCGTGAAGTTCCCGTGCAATGCGCTCACGTTCTTCTTCCTGACCTTTTATTGTGTACATGAGGTATTCGTTTGAGTCCCTGATGTTTTTCCTTGACTTTATGTAATGGATCAGAAGGATTATGAAAATGAATATCATGGAAAAAAACACTATGTCGAATATGATGAAAATCGTGGTGTAGCTTTTGAGGATTTCTTCCATTTCTGCAGGGCTGAGCGGTTTTTCTGTCATGGCATCAGTTCTCTTTAAGAAATTTCCGTGCAAGAGAGTAGATTCCGAATCCTGAAAAAGTCGCAAGAAGCCTGTCCAAAAAGGATATGGGAATCTGCCCAAGGATGCAGGATGCGAGCAGTGAAAATCGCTGGTGGACGAAGCTTTCCGTGAATTTTTTGATCGGGTTCATCATGTCCGGGATTTCGTAATACTTGTAATGGAAAAAATCGATGATGCCTCCGGCCACGATCGTGCAGAATGACGAAAGAAGCGCTATGAGGAAAAGATAGAGTATTGTGACCGGCACGCTTATTTGGAATTCTTCCTTGCGCCTTGCAAAAATCCATGTGGAAAAAACGATCAGCACTCCGCAGACGGCATAGAGTATGATGAACGGGTCGAAAAATCCTTGCTGCATCGTCCAGATAAGCGCGTTTATTGCGTTGTAGGCAAGGGAAACGCACAGTCCCGGAACAAGACCTGAGTAGAAAACTACGGCCACAGTCCAGATTGTGTCGAAAAAGAGCGGAATTTTCATCCAATTGTAGAAGATGTACATGGTCAAAACGTTCATTGCCACTGCTATTACGCATATGACCACGGTTTTTAGAATCCTGTGATTATCCAGATACATGCGTACACTATAGCACAAACCAGTGTTTTTGTCGTCATTTTGATTGATCCGGGAGCCTTTTTGCTGTGATTTCCGGCCTTTTTTTGAATTCAGCCTGTGGATTGCCGCTGGTTAAAATAAATTGTTGACAAAAAAAGATTTTTATGTGTTAATGTAGGTATGCGGATG
>CAMHIV010000146.1 GCA_946185185.1 uncultured Treponema sp.
TGATTCCTGATGATGAAAAAAGTCAGCGCGATATACTCCGGGCTTTGATGAATATCCGAGCTCCATATTCCATTAGTGCTGACTTTTTGAAAATTCAGGATGAGTACCTGCAGCAGGTTAATCAGGAGCGGGGGATTACGGATATTGCGGATTTGAAATGTATAAAAGAGATTGTCGGGTCAAGCCCGACAATGACAAGGGGACTTTATCTTTGGCAGGGCGACATTACTACGCTAAAAGTTGATGCAATTGTTAATGCTGCAAACTCTGCTTTGCTTGGCTGCTTTGCGCCGCTTCACATCTGCATCGACAACTGTATCCACACCTTTGCGGGCATTCAGCTGCGTCTTGCCTGTAACGAGTTGATGCAGAAACAGGGGCACGAAGAAGGAACCGGACTTTGCAAAATCACTCCGGCCTTTAATCTTCCAAGTCGTTATGTGCTTCATACTGTTGGCCCCATTATTTACACAAGCGTGGGAAAGCGCGAAAAGATTCTGCTTGCAAACTGCTACAAAAACTGCCTTGAAACTGCGTCTCAAAATCAGCTTGAATCGGTCGCTTTCTGCTGCATTTCTACCGGAGTCTTCAGATTCCCTCAAGAACTTGCTGCTCAGATTGCAGTGGAAACGGTAGAAAAGTGGCTTTCAGAAAATCCAGAATCCAGCATGAAGAAAGTTGTCTTCAATGTCTTTGGAAATAAGGATCTGGAGATTTATAAGAAGGTATTTGGCTTGTAAAGTCGACAATTTCAATCTGAAAATCACTGTCTCTTTTAAGTTATAGACTTACTGAACAAATTTTGATTTTTGTTCATTTTCTTACAAAGAAGATTTTTTGTTCTTAAAAATCCTGATTTCCCGCAATATAGTGATAACGAACAATGTGTTCGATATCAGACACTTTGTGTTATATTTTGCAGGAGATTGAACAATGTCAAATATTTTAGAATGGTACGAAAAACAGAGCGACAGACTCAGGCTTATTTTTGTAATAATTTCGGGAGTGGCGCTTGCTACATCTTTAACTTTCAGCTGGACCGGTAATGCAGACAAGATTGCAGGCTTTGATCCGGCCTGGATAGCAATTGTTTTATGTGGCCTTACGATTGTTCTTGGGGCAATTGTTGGAGTCGTAAAAGACCACGACATTACTGCGGATGTGCTCGTTGCTCTGGCATTAATTGGTTCTCTGATTCTCAAGGAATTTTTTGCAGCCGGCGAGGTTGCCTTTATCATGCAGATTGGTTCAATTCTGGAAGATTTTACTTCGGACCGTGCAAAAAAGGGAATCTCAAAGCTTATTAAGCTCAGTCCTAAAAAAGCAAATCTCTTTGTGGATGGACAGATAAAAATCATTGAAGCGGATCAGGTAAAGCTTGGAGACATTCTGCAGGTGAGGGCAGGAGAGTCTATTCCTGTTGATGGCAAAATAATCGAAGGCAGCACAAGCATTGACCAGAGTGCAATGACGGGTGAATCTATTCCTGTTGAGAAAAATCCGGGTGACCTTGTGATGAGCGGAACTATAAATCAAAACGGAAGTATTTTGATTGAAGCCGTCAAAACTGCCGGGGACTCTTCCCTCCAGCGAATGATTATGCTTGCAGAAGCCGCTGATGCACAGAAGGCAAAAATTGTTCGCAAGGCAAATGTCTGGGCAGCCTGGCTTGTTGTAATTTCCCTTACCACTGCAATAATTGCGGGCTGCATAATCGGACATGTGCATAATGATTTCTGGCTGGGCTTTACCCGCGCTGTAACAGTGCTTGTTGTCTTCTGCCCATGCGCCTTTGTGCTTGCAACTCCTACTGCAATTTCTGCGGGAATTGGAAATGCTTCTAAGCATGGTCTTTTGATTCAGTCGGGTGAAGCACTGGAAAGAATTGCTTCTTCTAACATTGCGGTTTTTGATAAAACAGGAACCCTTACAAAGGGAAAACCTGCTGTTGTAAAGGTTCAAACCCTTTCTGATATCAGCGAGCAGGAGCTTGTAAAAATTGCCGCGTCAGGCGAAGCGCTTTCAAATCATCCGCTTGCAAAGGCGATTATGGATTATAACAAAAGCGGTTTTTATGAAATTAAAAATCACAAAACTCTTGCAGGCAGCGGAATTGAATTTGAAATCGACGGGAAAAAATATATGGTGGGAAAAGTTCAGAGGGATTTTAAGGATGCCGAAAAAACTTCAGATGCTCCTTCCACAAAGTCCGCTTCCTTCTCCAACATCTCTCCCGACCTCGAAGCCGCTTCCCTCGTCGGCCTTTACTGTGAATCAAAACTTCTTGGCGTAATCTTCATTCAGGATGCTATCAAAGAAAATGCCCGTAAAATGGTAGACCAGCTAAAATCACTGAACATCCGTACTGTCATGCTAACTGGCGACAACGAAAACTCTGCCCGTTATGTTGCAGCACAAATCGGTCTTGATGATTTTAAGGCAGGCTATTCTCCAGAAGATAAAATGAATTACATCAAAAATCAGGAGGCTCAGGGAAATAAGGTTGCAATGTTTGGTGACGGGGTAAACGATTCTCTTGCCCTGCGTTCAGCCTTTGCAGGAATTGCCATGGGCGGAATCGGCAGCGACGTTGCAATCGAAAGCGCCGACGCAGTAATTGTCCATGACAACCTTGATGCAGTTCCTTATCTCTTCAAGATTTCCAGAAAAACTCAGGGACGAATTACATTTAATCTCTGTCTTTCTATGGTAATCAATTTTGCAGCAGTTGCTCTTGCAATTTCTGGCATTTTGAATGCAGTCTGGGGCGCCCTTTTCCACAACTGCGGTTCTGTACTTGTAGTTATCAGCGCCTTCCTGCTGCTCTTTTATAAAGGTAGAGATTAAATTATTAAGTCGTGCTATGATGTTTTTTGGAGGCCAGATAAAATGGACAGACGTCAGCAGAAAACGAAAAACGCGATTCATCAGGCAATGACCACGCTTTTGAAAAAGAAAAAATTCGAAGACCTCACTGTTCAGGATATTATTGACGAAGCTAACATTGGGCGCAGCACTTTTTATTCTCACTTCGAAACCAAGGAAGAGCTGCTGGAAGAAATCTGCCGGGAAATGTTTGCCCATGTTTTTTCAAAAGATCTGGCTCCAGAAAAAAGCCACGATTTTTCAAAAGGGCGCAGGGGCTTTGCAAATCGCCTCACACATATTTTGTATCACCTGCAGGATCACAAGGAAAATATCAAGGCAATCATGTACGGCGAAACTGAAAAGCTTTTTACCTCATATTTTCGCGATTACCTTGAACAGACTTTTTGCGATGATTTAGTGGCTCATTCCGAAGTGCCAAAAGCTTTTGCTATACAGTTTTTTACCGGGAGCTTTTGCGAAACAATTAAATGGTGGATTAGTTCCGACATGAAAATGCCCCCGGAAGAAGTTGTAGAAAATTATCAGAAGATGATTAAGTTCTGCTAGTGGCGGAACATACAGAAGAGATGAAGTTTATTGATGAATGGATCAGGAGTAAAAAATGATAAGAGAATTTAATGAATATGTTCGCGAATGTTTTTCCGAAGCTGGTGAGATTGTCATAAAATCTATGATGGGCGGATACCTTGTATATTTTAAGGGTAAGCTAATAGGTGACATTTGCAGTGATGAGCTGTTTTTGAAGAGAACGCCCACATCGGACAGACTGCTTGCAGATTCCGAACTGCGATACCCGTATGAAGAGTCAAAAACTCTGATGCATGTATTCGATAGTTTTGATGATAAGGCCCTGATTCTGGAACTTTTGGAAGGTATGTATGCTGAACTTCCGGAAAAGAAAACAAAGAAAGCCAGGTGAGAAAGATTTGTTAGTAACTGCTTGGAAAATAAAAAGGATGTTCCTCTCGCAATAAAAACTGAAGCAAGCACAACTCTAGTGCTAAAAGGTTTCATAAAAACATTATATTCAAAAACGTTATTTTTGGAAAGTGAAAATGGAAAGGCGTTACTTAACTCTTACCCAAATCCTGCAGATAAGCTTTTTGCAATGCTCCCGCATAAAAACGGAGGCGATACCACAAAATACTTGATTTTCTAGCTCATATCCCATATATTATTAGGTGGGATATCCTACAAAACACCACTAGCCGACCAGCGGCCTTACTCAGGAGGTATATATGCCAGCATTAGCAGTAAGATCTTATGATTCAAAATTGGACTCAAAAAGAAGAATAACTCTCAGAGCTGCTTCATACGATTATTATCATGTTGAAGAATATCCTGATGGACGCATCCTCCTGGAACCTCGCGAACTCACAAAACCATTTGAAGTATCACAAAACACTCTTTCTATGATGGATGAAAGCATGAAAAACTTCAAAGCCGGAAAAGCCGGGGATCCAATAGACTTTTCTGCATATGAGGAACTCTTATAATGTATAAAATCCGAATGGGTATTCCCCAGATGCAGGAACTGTGGGAAAGTCTTGAAAAAAAAATATAAAGAGCAAACCGCAAATAAAAATGAACTTAAACTCTTTAAGCTTTTAGTAAGATGCTTTTCAAAACTAAGCAATGATCCTCGCTATCCAGGCCTTTGCACTCACGATATTGAAGCTTTAACAAAACGCTACGGCTAGAAAGTTTGGGAATCATATCTGGAAAATCACAAACCCGCAGCTGGAAGAATCTTCTGGGTATATGGTCCGGATAAAAATGATATTACAATCATAGGAATTGAACCCCATTCTAACGATAAAAAAGACGCTTATCAGAAAATCATACTTTCTTCAAAGGCTGAATCTCAGACAGAAACTAGGGAACAAACCAAACCTGAAAAGGAAAAGAGAAAATAAGAACTAAGCAACCTTCCAAAAACGGAAGATGTCCTTTTCTTTCTGGAGTTCTGCAACTTCGGCCAGAGCATTGTACATGAGAACAGCATCCACTTCTCCCTGCTGGGCTTTGAGGGGGCTTTTCTGTTATAATTGAATTGAGGTTTCAGAATGAAAGACGCTGAGCACTGGTTTCACACAGAAGAAGAAATGAAGTTCCTTAATGAATGGATCAGGAGTCAAAAGTGAGATACATTGCATTACTTAACTCTTACCCAGATTCCATCCCGTTTTTTGTAAGTATTTTCTCCACCCAAAGTCCAGTTGCCGCTTATGCCATAAACTTTTGCCGTGAGTGTATGGGTGACTTTCATGTGAGCAGTGTCGCCATCCACTCTGATTGAATAATTTTCTGTGTCCACTTTGAAGTAGTTTAGAGTTCCGTCCATGATTTCGCCGATGGACTCTTCGCGAGTCTGCTTTTTCCCGCTCATGTGAGTGAAGGTCAGGTTTTCGTCAAAGTAGCGTTCCATTGCGGTCCGGTCTTTTTCAATCATGGCATTGTTGATTGCCTGATATGTGGCGTAGACTTCTTTTTCTTCTGTGGTCATTTGCGGAACTCCATTTCTTTGTCTCGATTCCTGACCCGTGCAGGCGGTAAGTGCCAGCACGAGCAGGAGGATTGATGCAATCAGCTTTTTCATATCAGACCTTTTCAAAGTCTGGCCTCCATGCGGCAAACTGAAGGAGCTGCTCGTCGGTGCGGTGGTAGTAACGCTCGCCCTTATCAAGCATTGCGATTTCTGCCATTTCGTCAGAGGTCAGTTCAAAATCCATGATGTTCAGATTGTCTTTGATGTGGTCAACGTTTTTGCTTCCGGGAATCACCACAAAGCCCATCTGAACATGCGTCGCAAATTGCGTTGCAATTTGCTTACCGAGTTTGTCTTCGCCAAACTCGCAGAAATATATTACGCGAGTTTACGCGTAGCGAAAACTCGGTAAGCAAGCCGAAGGCTTGCGACGATACCAGCTCATAAGGCGGATGCCGTACTTGTCCAGAGTTACGCGCAAATCCTTCTGCGTAAAATATGGATGG
>CAMHIV010000147.1 GCA_946185185.1 uncultured Treponema sp.
TCGTAGGATTGTCAGTGTTATTGTTATTTGTTTTCTTAATTCTTCTATTTCTTTTTCTCTTTTAAGCATTTGTTGTAAAAACGAATCTTCTTTATCATCTTTTAAATTATCTTTAGTTATATTTTCTTCTTCTTCTTGTTCTTCGTCTTCTTCTTTTATTCTTTTGAATTTTCCTTCTTCCTGCTGCCAATAGGTAATCATTTTATTCTTCCTGAAATTGGAGTTTGAGCAGGATTTTAATTAAAAAAGAATAGAATCCTGCAGAGGCTGTGCATTACATACACGGGAGTGATATGCGGAGCCGGGTTTACTTCCACTGTCCATAAAAAGCCTCCTTGAAGTTGGGATTAAAAGCTAGCCAAATAATAGCATAAATCGAATATATAAACAATTTTTTTGGAAAAAAAAGTAATTTTTTTTTCGGAAAATTCATTTTTTTTTAATTTGCCCGTATATAAATAGTGAGGTTTACTTTGAAGAAGTTTGTTTTTATTTTGCTTGTTGGGTTTTTGTTCAGTTTTTGTTCATGTGTTCTTCCCAAGATTTCAACTTCTCCCTGCGTTGTCTGTGGAGAGCCGGGTTTGTGTTTTCTGGAAAATTCTTCTGTAGTTTTCTGTTTTTCTGTTGAAAATAAACTTTCGAAAAGTGTAACTGGCGCGGATTTTATACTTAGTTTGTTTGATGAGGATGGAGAGCCGGTATTCAAAACTGATTGGGTTAAATTCCGCCTTTTTTTGGAAAATGAACCTCTGGATGGTTATGAAATAAGGGAATTCTGCATTAATCTGGACGAATACTTTGATGCAGATATCGAAACTGACGCTTCGTATATTGTGGATTATTTTTATGCTTCCCGAATTGAGTATGAAGATGGCAGTGTTATTGAAGATCCTTTTGGGCGCTGGTGTGAGTGAAAGGGCAAAAAAAAGGCGGACTTGAATAAGGAATTTCAAATCCGCCGATATGCCAAACAGCATTACGATTACATTTTGATTACAACGGAATGTTTCCGTGTTTTTTCAATGGCTTATCCATTGAGTGTTTTTCTGCAAGGAAGTCAAGGCTCTTTACGATATACTTGCGTGTATCGCATGGATTGATTACTTCACTTACATAACCGCGTTTTGCAGCGATTGTTGGTGTCATGATTTCGTTTTCGTACTGTTCCTTCTTTTCTGCAACGTATTCAGCTTTTGAAGGATCTTTCATTTCTTTTGCATAAAGAATTCCTACGGCACCGTCTGCACCCATTACAGCGATTTCTGATGCCGGCCATGCGTAAACGAAGTCTGCTCCGATGTGTTTTGAACACATTGCGATGTAAGCACCACCGTAAGCTTTGCGTGTGATAACTGTTACCTTTGGTACTGTAGATTCTGAGTATGCGTAGATAACTTTTGCACCGTGACGGATGATACCTTTCTGTTCTTCCTGAGGTCCTGGAATAAAGCCTGGTACGTCAACGAAAGTGATGATAGGAATATTGTATGCATCGCAGTAGCGTACGTGACGTGCAATTTTGTCTGAAGCATCGCAGTCGAGAACACCACCCATTCCGGCAGGGTTGTTTGCGATAATACCAACAGAACGACCTTCTACTTTTGCAAAACCGATTACACTGTTGATTGCGAATTCACTTGATACTTCAAAGAATGAATCATCGTCAGTTACATCGTTGATTACATCGCGGATATCGTAGCCCTGGCGGGTATTTTCCGGAAGAATCTTTTCGATGTGTTTTGCCTTTTTGTGTTCATCAAACTTGAATTTTGCAGCCTGAACAAGTTCATCACCGTAATAGTGAGGAATATAGTCGAGCAATTTGCGTACTTTGTTGAAGCAGTCTGGTTCACCAATGCAGCGGAAGTGAGCAACACCAGATTTCTTCGAGTGAATTGAAGCACCGCCGAGGTCTTCTGCAGAAATGTCCATGAACATTACTGATTTTACAACTTTTGGACCTGTGATAAACAACTGAGAAATCTTATCAACTGCGAAAATGAAGTCTGTGATTCCAGGGCTGTAAACTGCACCACCGGCACATGGACCTGCAATAATAGAAATCTGTGGAACAGAACCAGAAGCGCGTACGTTCTGATAGAACAAATCACCGTAACCACAAAGTGCGTCTACACCTTCCTGAATACGAGCTCCGCCCGAATCATTGATTCCGATAACAGGGCAGCGAGCTTCGATTGCTTTGTCTATGAGTTCTGCAATCTTTTTTCCGTGCATAAGTCCAAGGGAACCTCCCTGAACTGTGAAATCCTGTGCGTAGATTGCAACTTTTCGTCCATTAATTTTTCCAAAACCTGTGATAACACCGTCGTAAGGAATATCCTTTTTGTCCATTCCAAAACTTGTGCAGTTGTGGCGAACGCCAGAGTAGATTTCTACGAAAGTATCTTTATCGCAAAGATGTTCAATGCGTTCAATTGCGTGAAATTTACCTTTTTCATGTTGTTTTTCAACATTGTATGCCATTTTTAATGACCTCCAAATAAATCACCATGGCGGGTGTTTAATTCGCTATGAGTAAATAATATAAAATGCCGTTTATACTGTCAATGACATTTTTTTAATTTTTGTCATTTTGAATGACTGGAAAGAATGCCGAGTCATACCAATGCACCATTAAAATTGGCTCCTTCGCGTCAATTTTATGTTATTCTTCATTAACTCGGCGTTAGTTCTAGTATCCGATGGCATCTAATCGGGCATTTTCTTCAAGAATAGATTCTGTGTACGGGAGCCATGTGTATTTGATTCGGAGGTGGTCTGCGGCGGCAGGAATATTTCCATTTGAATGAGCAAGACTTTTTTTGTAGTCCAGACTGAATTCCAAAAGTCCTGTTTTTGTTGTGGAACAGTTTTCCTTCATTTCTGTTATCTGCCAGGAATCTTTTTCGTAGGTGAGAGAAAGGTTTGTAGTATATTCATCTATTATAAGTTCATCTCCTACTGTGTGAACAAGGTTGTAGTGAACGGAGTGGTTTGCTTCTTCTCCGGGATAAAGTTTTGTACCGTCTGGATTTTTTGAAAGGCGTGGAATTCTATCTTTTCGTTGTGGGATTTTATCGTTCAGAATTGATTTTTCACCGTCGATTGTTAAATTCGTAATTCCAAAGACATAGTGCGAGTAGGATTTTTTTGTGTCAGGTTCAAAGAACAGCCAGTTTTCCGGAGTTGAAATCCCTGAATCAAAATTGTAGGCGCTTTTCATTTGTGTTGAAACATAGATTTGCGGAATCTGCATTATGTAGCGTTTTGCAGCCGGACATTCCATCTCTGCCGCTTCCATGATGTCTGTGTCCATGTGATGCAGGCCGGAATAAAACGCTTCTACAACCTGTTTTGATTCAAGTCCCCGCATACAAGGCTTTTTCATATAACTTTTGTGGATTGAAATTACCGAAATAGTGATGAATAAAAGTAGTGCAATTAAGCCGATTCCTGTTGTAGTGTATCTGTTTAAAAAACGTTTCCGTTTTTGTGTGTTCTGCTGCTTTGTGGTAAATGCTGTGACTCTTTTTTCAAATTCATCGTTTGGAATTTTGTGTTTTTGTGATTCATTTGAAAAAAGTTCCAGTTTAAGTTCATCGAGCGGAAGGGGATTTTTTGGGGTTTCAAGAAGATTGTTGTTTATTGCATGTGCAAGTTTTGGATTTACGCCGTTTATCGAATACTCAACCGGAAGATAATTTTTTTCGTATGAGAGCGGCATTTTTTTTGTCAGCGCGAAATAGCTTAGAATTGCTGAGCAGAATAAAAGTGCGGAGTTCCCTTCCAGAAGATTGTCTTTCCAGTTTCCCTGAATTTCTTTGTAAAAATCCTTTCCCAGATTTGCAGAACATTTTTCAAAAACATTTTCCGGGGCAAATATGAAGGTTTCTGTCGAGCTGTCGTAAATTATGCCGGAAGGTCCATTACACGGCAGTGGAATATTTTTTTTTGCTGCAGTTTCAAAAACTTGAATCAATGAAAAAAGCAGATTTGTATTGTCTTGCGAAGTGCAGATTATGTCGTCGGCATTTTTTCCGGAAAAATCAGGAGCGGTAAAAGAAACTTCGTTGTTCAATGTTTTTGTGCCGGTGAATTTCCATTTTGAAAAAGAGAAATCGTTATTTTCCGTGCGTGAAACTTTCCAGCCGGTTTCATCTAAAAGTAATGAAAATTTTGTCTTTGCAAAAAGCTCTTCGGATAAGCTGGAATTTAGAAAAAGTTCGTTGTCACGTACAAAAAAAATTGTCTGCATGGTTAAAAAATAAATGCGCATTGAAAAAAATGCAAGCAGGTAAAAATTTGAAAAATTGAAAATGGGGTGTATAATTTTATTGAGGTGCGCTATGGGATACAGAATTATTACAATCAGCCGTCAGTTTGCTTCCGGAGGGAATGTCATTGCCCGTAAGGTTGCTGAACAATTAGGAATCAAATGTTATGACCGTGAAATAATTGGAAAGGTTGCAGAGGAAAGCGGCCTTTGTGAAAAATTCATCGAAGAAAAAGGTGAATACGGAAATAAGGTTGCAATCGAAGTATTCTTTTCTACCGGAATGTATTATAACGGCCCGTCTGTAGAAGATAATATCTGGGCACTCCAGCACAAAATTATTACAGAACTTGCAGAAAAAGAGCCTTGCGTTATTGTTGGGCGCTGCGCAGATTATATTTTGAAGAATCGCACCGACGTGATGAATGTTTTTATTCACGCTGATAAAAAAGACCGCATAGAACACTTTTTGCAGGAAACGGATAAAAAAATTGCAATGCCGGACGTTTACCTTGACGAAATGGATAAACGCCGTGCAACCTATGTTCAGTTCTACACCGATCTCAAGTGGGGCGATTCAAGAAATTACGACCTTTCGCTGAATACCTCGTCATTCGGAATCGACCGCTCGGTAGAAATAATTTCCGAGCTTTACAGAAGTTAATAGGACTATACCTTTACGAATTCCACCTTCTGAGTTGGAATGTCGATTCCCTGTACTTTTACTGTGATTTCGTCGTTCAGATTGATATCGCTAAGTCCTTTTATTGAAGTCTGAAGGGCAAGACTTGGAATCATGAACAACGGGTCTTCAAATTTCTTATCGATGCAGACTGCTTTTCCGGTCCATTCAGGATTTTGAAGAAGATAAATAAGCTTCCAGTGAGTTTCGCTTAGACGGCTGGCTTTTCTAGCTGCGATGCTTGCGGCATCTCCCTGGCTTATTCGTTCAAGCATTGTATCTTTGTCCAGTAATTTTTCGCCGTTGAGGTAGGAACGAAGCTGCTGGTGAGCAATTAAATCTCCATAGCGTCTAAGCGGGCTCGTTACCTGACTGTACAGCGCAAGTCCCAGTCCTGAATGCATTCCCGGAGTAACGCCGACACTTCTTTTGTGCATGCATTTTAAAAGCTGGAATTGTCCTGCAAGACCTGGAAGTATTTCTTTTGGAATGTCCGGGGCTTCCTGACTTACATAAGGAAATGGAATTCCATTGTTGAATGCAAAGTAAGCGGCTCCTTCTCCGGCAAGAAGCATCATTTCGCAAACCATGTCATCTGCGTCATACCGTTCTAAAGCTCCGATTTCAACTTTTTTTGTTTCCGGGTCTACGGACATGTGAATTTCCGGCATTTCGATATTTGTTGCTCCGGACTTTTTTCTTCTTTCTGTATTTTTTGCAGCAATTTCAAACAGCGGCTTTAATTCCGGAGAATCCTTTTGTTCTGTTGCTTCTTTGTAGGTCAGCCGTTTTACATTTACAAAAGTTTTAAATACTTTGCATTCTTCTATTGAATTATCGTCTTTTAAAAGTATTCTGAATGAAAGCGCACGGCTTTTTTCCTGAAGTCCAAGTGCGTAATCGGCGAGGCTTTCTTCTGCG
>CAMHIV010000148.1 GCA_946185185.1 uncultured Treponema sp.
TAAGAATTATTTACCTTCTTGCACAAAGGTTTGAGCTTACACTATCCCTATGATGATTCAGGGAAAGAGCTGCACACTGACTGTGGCAAAAGACGGTGAATATTATCCATTACCATACAGCGAGGAAACTGTACGACAAGCGTCGAAAGGCTACGCTCTTCCAGGCTGCATCGGCATTAGGAACAGAGAGAAGCTTGTTGAAACCGGCAAGTCTATTACTGGCTGCGTGGTTACGAGACTTGAATATAATAATATTCTTGCTCTGTTCCTTTTGCTTTTTTATTCAGATGACAAGTTTGATATTCTAGTAGACCGCGTTTGCGAAAAACTCATTTATAAAAATATTTCTGTAAAAGAGTTTGAACTCCGGGCAGAAAACAACGAGCCTCTTTATTTTAGATTTGATGTAAAAGAGAACGATGACTCTTATGTTGATGATTGGCCGGTTACATTGCCTGCCCTTTCGTGGAGTGAGTGCCGCACTTTTTATTATGACGGCCACAGCGTAATTGCTGACTTGAAAACTCTGACTCTTGTTTACCGCTTTGAGCTTACTGGCAAGTTTACTGAAAAGAAGAAATATCAGATTACTCTTTACTTTCCATTAAATACTGAACATTACCCGACACAGAATAAAATTGAAAAGCTTACAATTCAGATTGATACCAGGAATGGAATCTGGCTGGACCTTTATGACTTGAAACCTCTGGATGATATGGTGGATATCAACTGCGCTGACACAGTTTTGTGCTTTCAGAAGTTAGAAGTGTCTGGTGCCGTTGTTTTTTATATCCGAAACGCTGAACAAAATACACAGGTGGTGCTATGAGATTTTACGAGTTACCACCAGAAGTTAAAAATAAGATTCGCGATACTGACTCACGCCCATTTGTAAGAGTTGTCTTTGAACTTGCTGAAGGTGATATTTACATTCCGGATTCTGACATTCTTGAATGTGTTGCAACTTCTTACAAAACTGAAGCCGGCGGAATTGTAAACTGCGGCGAGCTTCTTTTGAAAGGTCTTTATGATGTGGAGCACAATCCTGAATATACAACAGGCCTTGGAGTTCAGATCTGGTATTGCTTTGGAAACAGAGAATCTACATTTTATCGCTTTCATCTTTTTGTAGATGACAACGGCTTCCAGAGTCAGGAGACCGGTTACCTTGATAAAACGACAAAGGTACGCTTAATTGATTTGAGTTCGAAACTTGATGACACCAAGCTGCAGCGTAACTGGACTGACGCTCAGACAATCGTTCACGCTGTTGTAAGTGACAGACTGCATCCAGATAATTCTCTTGTTCATCTTATTGCTGCTCACGGTGGAATCAATACTGCAGAAATAAACTGCGCCTCACTGCCTTTTGATGTTCCTTATGTTGTTGTTGCAGGTTCTGCCTGGAAAGAACTTTGTGCATTGGCAAAGACATACGACGCTGTTGTGGAATGCGGAAAGGATCTGACCCTCTCATTTATTGAAAGTCCTTATGATACTGAAAACGATTACAGTGAAGAAAGCTGTATTGAACTTACAGAAACAGAAATTACTCATTACAGATTTTTCAACAATAACGATAAGTACGCGAACAATGTTCGATTGAAATATACGCGATATGTTCAGACTGAACGCCAGGAACTCTGGAGCTATTCAGATGCTCCTGTCTGGTATGACGAAGACATGCAGCCTTATTATCCGTTCACAGATGACAACAGAGCAATCATTAAAGATAACGATTACGAGGCAATCTATACAGCAAAGAACGAAGAAGGAAAAACTCGCAATGTAGTTTATGCAGACGAGCTTGATTCTGAAGAAGACTTTATTGAGGCAATGGAAGTTACCGGCGAAGATAAGCCAGTTGTAATTCAGTACGACACTACAACTTTTAAAGACCGCGCAATTGTTCAGCTTGGCCGCGATGGAAAACTTATTGGACTTCGTAAAGCTTCTATATCTGGTCGTGCAATTATCTCTGAAACAAACTACAGCATTTTTGTAAAAGATGATAACGAGATTGCGACCAAAGGTCAGATTGTAAAAAACGTAACATCGAAATTTCTTTCTGATGATTTATTCGAAGAAGAGCCTTTCTGTCAGCGACGTGCAAAAGATTTTCTGCAGGAATGCATTAACTGCAAAGGTGCTTACTACCTGACAACTTATCTTCCTTTGATTCATGCCCGCGTTGGTGCCTTTATGGATATTAGACTCAACGCACATTCAAATTTTAAGAAAGTCAGAATTGATGAACTGACATTCAGATACAAAAAAGAAGAAGCCTTTTCTAGCGAAATCTGGGTAACGCGAGTTTAGGATTCGGGAGGATGTATATCGAAGAAATTGGAGTATTGGTGAAATCGATTAATGATTTGAATGTGGAACTTTCTGGATTCCGCTCAGAGATGAAGGAGTTTAAGAAAGCTATGGAAAAACGTATGGACTGTTTGGACAACAGAAGTACAGCATGTCAGTTCAATCCACAGGTATGTGCGACAGCCCGTCGTCTGGAAGAACACATTAAGACAGACAACGGCAAAGCTGGAAAAACTATGGCGGTAATTGCCTGTGTTATCAGCTGCTTTAATGTGGGACTTACTTTGATAACACTGATTGTTAAGGGGATGTGATGAACGAAAAGATTCGTGATTTGAAAATAAGGCTGATGCTGGAAGCTGAAAAAGAACTTACAGAAGATTTAACTGAAGTTCAGCGTTACCAGTATTACCTGGGACGGATGCAGTTTTTGCAATACGTCTCTGGAAAAGAAAATCTACTTGAAGCTGACTGCTCCGGCTCTGTGTGTCTTGCTCTTCTTCTTGCAACTGGATGCGGGATTAGAGTTACGGCTGACACTTTGTATAAGAAATTCTTTACAAAGAAAAATCCGGACAAGAGCGATATTCAGGCTGTGTTCTTTATTTCCAACTATGACAGGAAACTTGGAAACAGAATTTATCATGAGGGCGAATGTGCTCATGTGGCCGGACTTGCCGGAACTGATGTTGTTCTGAACTGCGTTGAACCTTATGCGGTTCTTCGTTCTGTTTCTGACATGAGGCCTGTTTACAACGCTATGGATTACACAGTGATTGTTAGAGGCCTGGACCGTAAAGCTTTGCAGAAAGCAAGTGATGAACGTTCTGATTTGTTTGGGGCTGATTATGAGTTTCAGGAATTTGCAAAACTTTTGAGCGAGGAAAAACAGGCATGATTAGATGGCGGGCTGAAAAACTTATTGAAAAGCTTCTGAGTGTGAAGTTTGTAATCTTTGTGGTTGCAACTGTACTACTTTGTTACGGCGTTCTTGGCTGTGCTGAATGGCTGACAATTGCTCTTACTGTAATTGCAGGTCGTGAAGCTCAGAAATTCATTGAGAGGAAAAAGAACAATGAAGAAAGTTTGGGAAGTGATTAAGAAAATCTTTTGTTGGTTGGGGGCTGTGTTTGCTGCAATCTTTGCAGTCCTCTTTATAAAGGAGATGCCGAAACAAGTTCGGCATGACGACATGCGGGAGGATGATTCGGATGAAATCAACAGGAAAGCTGAGGCAAAACGCAAAGAAACAGTTGAGCGTATTTCTAATACTGATGCTCGTTCTATCTGCGAATCTTACGGCTCAGTCTGTGACACAATCAGTGACGGAAAAGAAAGATTCCGGCGAAGGTGCCAGCGAGCTCACGATTGAGGAAGTTATGGAAATTGCAGAAGAAGAAATTGAACGTACTGCTCAAGAGGCAGTTAAGGCTGCTTTACTGGAAGTTGGTGGCGAGGTTGCTTTTGAAAAAGAGAGAGCTGACCAGCTGGAAAAAGCAAAGACAGCTTTGGAGATAGAAAATAAAAAGTTGAAAGAAGAAGCCCAGAAGAAACAGAATCAGTTTTTTTATGGTGCTTTGATTGGTGGGACTGGCGGCGTTGTTGTTACGTCGTTAGTGTTTAGTCTTTTAATGGGAGTATGCAAATGATTTCAAGTAAGGGAAAAATCAAAGGTTTGGTAACTGTGACTGTTCGTGATTGTAACGGACATGTGAAGTATTTTAAGAATGGATTCTGGCGACGTCTTTTGGATCTGCCAGAACGTCCAATGATTTTCAAACATCACAATACTATCACCAATCAGGGTGATGGAATGATTGCTGATCTGATGATTAGTAATCCGACTTTGACAAAGGTGGATGCTACAAACGGCTATATGAGAGTTGGTACCGGCTGGACTGGAACAACTCCTAAAAACAATACCGGTGTAAACACTGCGACAGGTTCTTTCAAAAAGCTGGATTCTACTTATCCAAAAACTCAGGCAGCTTTTGGCTCTTCCGGACAGAATGTTGTTCTTTATAGAACAAGTTTTGCTGCAGGAGATTTGAACGCAAACGGAATTAACGAAGTTGCTCTTATGAACGGAAACACTTCATCTGCAAAGTGTCTGGCATACGCTCAGATTACTCCTGCAGTAAATGTCACTTCAGCAGATTCGCTTCAGATTGACTGGCAGATAACTTTCAATGGAGCTTAGGAGTTTTATCTATGGGCACTACCATTGCTGGCAACCAGCATATAGGAAGTAATTACGCACAATATCAATACCTCTGGAAACCGGGGTCTAGCGGTGATTACGGAACTGTTGAACTGTACGAAGAAAACCGTATTTTTGTTTATCAGTTTAATCCGATTTATGACCAGAGGGATGACGGAGTGCTTGCGGTAGAATTCTACTACTACTATCGCAAGCCGACTTCGGAAAAGTTTTATGAGTATTGTTATTATGCTGAAGATTTTTACATCTATCCCTTTCTTGCCTGGTATGATGAAGATGGTGAAGACGGCGGAGCCTGGGGTGGAATCATGACGAGTGATTCTCAAAAGATTTCACTTGTTGGTAGAGAATCTGGATGGATTCATGTAACGCTTCATGTTGATGAATATATCTGGGGACGATTCACCAATAATGGCAGGACTTTTGATAATACAATCTATATTGGTGTTTATTCTCCGATTCTGGTTTTAAATTGGGATACTTCTTCTGCTAATGCAAGCGGCGGAGTTGTGCCTTATGAAATATTTTGGAACTTTGATGAATATGAAGATGATACTGTCTATGACCTTATGACAGGCGGATATCTTGAAGACTGTTATGACGGAAGACGTCAGATAAATGATTATCCGAGTTTTTATATTACATACCGTGATGTTACTCCTGAAAGTTTTGCTTATGCTGTGAATGAAACTGCTGTTATGAATGTTAGTTCCAGCATTACTAAGAAAGCGAACTTCAAAAAACTGCTGGCTGAAATTAAAGCTGCATGTGCAACTGATAATAGAAAGCTGATTGCTCGGAGAGCTAGTGGTATTGAAAATGTAACTGCGACTGATACTCATTTCTGGCAGACAATTTTTAAAAGGCTCTTTTCTGATTCTGCAAATTCTGTTTCATCAAATGATAGAAAACACAGTATGTATAAAGGGCTTGAAGCTTTTTCTGCAGCTGAAGATTTGCAGAATAATCACTTGCTATTTTTTCGTGATACTTCCTCTGAAAATCTTGTGGCAGATTCTATATCAAAAAAGCTTTGCTATTTGAGGCTTCTTAGTCCTGATCCAAATGCTGAATCTGATATGGTTCGCAAACAGGTATTGTTCCGAACGGCAGACAGTGAAATTGATTTTACAGCAAGGCCTTTTGCTTCCAGGTTGTTTTTTCGTGCGGTGCAATCTATGGCAGGATTTTGGGATTGGATTCGTGGCAAAATCCGAGAGGCAAATAATGTTGTGACTTTCTTTTGTCCTATTCATCTTGAGATTGAAATGGAGTGTCGTATATGAAACGTATATACAAAGGTAAGACAAAGCTCAGAGTTCA
>CAMHIV010000149.1 GCA_946185185.1 uncultured Treponema sp.
TGTCGCGGGTTGAAAGAAAATCTACTGCCGCCATAAAATCTTCGGTGTTGATGTCAGGACTGTTCATGTAGCGAGGTTCCCCGCCTGATTCTCCTGTGTAGCTTGGATCAAAGGTCAGGGCTATGTAACCGCGGGAAGCCATCTGGTTTGCATAAAAGCCGGAAGACTGTTCTTTTACGGCTCCAAAAGGGCCGCAGATTGCGAGGGCCGGAAGCTTTTCTGCTTTGTCATCCTGAACTTGTTTCAGGATCTCTTGCGGTGTGTAGAGGTCTCCTGCAAGTTCAATCCCAAAATGATTGCGGAAGGTTACGGTTGTCCGTTTTACGCCAGGTGCTAATTCAAAAGTGTAATGTTCATTTGTTCTGTCTATTTTTGCGAGATTTGGGTTCATCTTTTCCTCCTGTGGATTTGGGCGTTCCCCTTCGTTCATTCGCTTTGCTCATTCACTTCGGGTCGCTATGTCCGCCCTTCGCTAACGCTCACCGTCCTCACTCAGCCTTGCGGCTTCGCTCCGGTCGGCAAGGGGCTCCCAGCGCTAACGCATTTTCTTTAGTAACGCCGTGTCACTTATCAAAAGTGTATGACATAAATAGTGACTTGTCAATACTAAAATACATTTTTAGTGACAAAAAGTTGCTTATTGCAAAAAATCTTTTACTGTGTTATTCTCTAACTATGGCAGACTATATCCGCGCAAGAAGCGACGAACACAAAGAAGAAAGACTTTCTCAAATAAAAGAGGCAACGGCAGAACTTTTTGCAAGTTGCCCTTATTCAGAAATTACCCTTACTACTATAGCTGAAAAACTCGGCTGGTCACGAGCCAACCTCTATAAATACGTTACGACCAAAGAAGAAATCTTTCTGGAAATCTCTGCCGAAAAAATGGCCGCCTATTATGGCTCTCTGCTTTCGGCTTTTCCTGAAGGCAACAATTTTACCCCAGATGTTATTACCGAAGTCTGGGCTGGAATTGTCAATGCAAATCAGGATTACATGCGCTATGTTTCTTATCTTAATCCGGTGATAGAAACAAATGTTACGGTTGAGCGCCTTGCCATTTTTAAAAAGAAATATTATGACCTGGCTTATGCCTTCCGCGACAGACTTGCACAAATGCTGGGCACCAATCAGGATGCTGCTTACAAAATCCAGCTGGACGTGCTTTTTTATGCTTCATCAAATGCAGTCTGCTGTTACAAAAATCCTCTGGTGCAGGAAGCTCTTAAGCAAATTAACATTACTCCGCCGCCAATGGATTTTTATAAGGACATGAAGGACTTTCTTAAAATGCGGCTGGCGTGGAAAGAGTAAGCCATATTATTTTACGAAGTATAAGCTTTTTCCGCTTCATTTAAAAATTGCGATACCGCTGAATCTTTTGCCTCCAGTGATTCTTTTCTGAAGTAAATCCCAAAAGGGGCGTGGTGAGTTTCTTTAAAAGGATAGAAAACAAGTTCTTTATCGGGAATTGCAAGATATTCAGGAACAAAGGCAAATCCGAATCCTGCTTTTACAAGACCGTAAACTTCAGAAGCAAAAGAACACAGAATATTATCAAGCTTTTCGTTTACCGGCAAAATGTGACTACCTTTGGAGAAAACGTTCTTTAAAAGGTATGGCGGAATCTGCACGACCTGAGGATATTCCCAGAGTATATCCTGAGAAATCTCAGTCAGATTCTTTTTTTTAGCCTCTTTTATTACCGGATGTTTTTTTGGAAAGGCAATGACAAAGCCGTCCATGTGAAGCGTTTTAAAATCGATGGAATCATCCTTAAACCTTGAATCTTTAATTCCAACTACAATATCAGCCTGGCCGTGAACAAGCCTGTTTAAGTTAGTGTCTGTCTGGTCAACAATAAAAGAAGGAAGCAGGATTTCAAACTTATCTTTTATAGCCCCCAAAACCTTGTTTACAAATGGCAGACAGTGAGAATCCATATATCCGATACGAAGGGAACTTTTGCTTTTTGAATGGAAAGAAGCAATCCAGTCCTTTGCATGATAATAGGAATTGAGAATAGAGTTCGCTTCCGGCAGAAACTGGCGGCCAACATCGGTAAGAGAAACAGAGCGGGTGGTGCGGATAAAGAGTTTTGCAGAAAGCTCAGATTCAAGCGACTGAATTTCTTTGGTAACAGCCGGCTGGGTAAGATAAACCTGTTCCGCTGTTTTCGCAAAGTTCAGTGTTGAGGCAAGGCTTACAAAACATTCAAGCTGAGTAGTGTTCATTCGGTGGACTCCTTTATTTATTCCAATAAGTTATCAATAATAATAATAATTCATTTCACAAAAGACTTCCAGCCCATTATTATCAAAGTAACTTAAATCTTAGGAGGTGCAGTTATGGCACTTAAGAATCTTTCAGATTGGAATGAAAAGAAGGCTCAGGCAGACAAAGGGTCTGCTTGTGGAACAGCTTGCGGAGCTGGAAAACCGGCAGAAAAACCTGCTTCTGCATGTGGAGCCGGTGAACCGGAGAAAAAGCCTACTGCGTGCGGTTCGGCTTGTGGGGCAAGTAAGCCCGCAGAACCAGAAAAGAAACCTGCTGCATGTGGCAGTGCGTGTGGGGCTGGAAAATAACTTTTCTAATTCGCGAGGAGGTAGAATATGGCAGATAAATACTTTGCTTTTCAATGGCATATTACAGATGAATGCGACCAGAGGTGCAAGCACTGCTACATTTTTGCAGAAGGACACCCTGCTCTTGTTTCTATGAACTGGGAACAGATGAAAACTGTCTTTTTTAATGCTTTGGAATTCTGTGAGCATTTTGATCGCCTGCCATATTTTTACCTCACTGGCGGAGACCCTATTCTTCATCCGCATTTTTGGGATTTACTGGAGCTTTTCCATGAACACGAGATCCCTTTTACTCTGATGGGAAATCCATTTTACTTGACAGCTGAAAACTTAAAAAAAATGAAAGAACTTGGTTGTGATAAGTATCAGATGAGCATTGACGGAATGGAAGAAACTCATGACTGGTTCAGAAAGCCGGGCAGCTTCAAAACAACGCTCGAAAAAATCCGATTGATTAACGAAGCGGGAATAACCAGTGTGATTATGACAACCGTCAGCGGTACAAACATAGAAGAAATCCCATCTGTCGTAGATGCTGTTGTTGAGGCTGAGGCTCAGGTCTATGCCTTTGCCCGCTATGTTCCTACAAGTGACGGCAAGGGTAACGAAAAAAGCGACTGGTATATCTCGCCAAAACGTTATCGCGACTTCCTTGAAGAAATCGACAGAAAATATACTGATTACGAAGGAAAAGGTTGTAAGACCTATTTTAATAGAAAAGACCATCTGTGGACTCTCTTTGACTACGAACACGGGCGTTTCAAAATCCCGGATGATGCTGAAAAAGGCATGATTTACGGTGGCTGTAACTGCGGAAACTGCCATATTACAATTCTGCCCACAGGAGATATTTTCGCCTGCCGCCGTGTTGCCACAAGCAAAGTCGGAAATGCATTCAAGGACAGTCTTAAAGATGTGTGGTTGAATCAGAAAATGGAAGGCTTTAGGGATTACGAAAAGTTTTCAAAGTGCGCTAAGTGCGAATTATTGCCATATTGCCGTGGTTGTCCCGCTGTAGCCGCAGGAAGTAACGGTGGAAACTTTTATGCAGCGGATCCGCAATGTTGGAAACAGACTAATCAAATTACAGGAGAACAATTATCATGTTAATGGATATAATCAAAGCTAGACATTCAATCAGAAAATATACTAAAAAGCAGATTAGCCGAGAGGACTTGGACAAAATCCTTGAAGCAGGAAACTTTGCACCGAATGCAGGTGGTGGACAGAGAAGCATGATGGTTGCCGTTCATAACAGCGAAATGGCGACACATCTTGGAAGAATGAATCTTGCCAGATTCAACCGCGCAAACTTAAGTGGAAGTTATGTTTCTGCCGAACAGCCGAGCGTTATTGATGATCCGACTATGAAAAATGGATTCTACGATGCGCCAACAGTTGTCTGCATTTTCTGTCAGGATGATTTTCTATTTAAGGTTGCCGACGCATTTTGCATTGCCGAAAACATGATTTTACAGGCAACCGAGCTTGGAATTGCTTCCTGCATAATTTCACGTGGGGAAGAAACTTTTGACAGTGCAGAAGGAAAAACTCTTTGCAAAGAATGGGGAGTACCGGAAAACTACACCTGCCAGTGCTTTGTAATTCTGGGTTACATTGATGGTCCACAACCTGCAAGCAAAGCTCGACGGCCGAACCGCGTTGTAGTTGTAGACTAATTTGTTTTGAAAAAGCTGGAGGCCAAAATGAACGAAATCAAAAAAATTAAATCAGTTTTGGAAAACTCAGATGCGCTTGCCATTGGAGCTGGTGCCGGTCTTTCTACTTCTGCAGGTTTTACTTATTCCGGTGAACGTTTTGAAAAGTATTTTTCTGACTTCCAGGCTCGATACGGTTTTTCAGATATGTACACCGGTGGTTTTTATCCTTACAAAACTCTTGAAGAACACTGGGCTTACTGGAGTCGCTACATCATGATTAACCGCTATATGGACGCTCCGATTCCGGTGTATGAAGAGCTTTTTGAACTGGTAAAGGATAAAAATTATTTTGTCATCACGACGAATGTAGACCACTGTTTTCAGAAAGCGGGATTCGATAAGCCACGACTCTTTTATACTCAGGGGGATTACGGGCTTTTCCAGTGCAGTGAGCCTTGTCATCAAAAAACTTATGACAATGAAGAACAGATTCGCGCAATGTATGAAGCGCAGCAGGATATGAAAATCCCAACAGAACTTCTTCCAAAATGTCCTGTCTGTGGAAAGCCTATGAGCATGAACCTTCGTGCTGACGACACTTTTGTAGAAGATGAAGGATGGCATAAGGCTGCTTTGCGTTATGAAGATTTTTTGAATGAGAATAAAGATAAGAACATAGTTTATCTGGAACTTGGGGTTGGCGGTAACACACCTGGAATCATTAAGTATCCTTTCTGGAATATGACTTATTCAAACCCGAAAGCAAAATACATCTGCATTAACAAAGGAGAAGCAGTAGTTCCTAAAGAAATTGAAAATCAGAGTATTTGTGTAAATAATGATATCTATGAGGTGATAAAAAGCTTATGACACAGGACGAAAGACGGCTTTATCTGATAAATGAACTGCTCAAAGAACGCAATGAGGATTGTGAAATCCCGGATGATGAAAAATCGCAAAAGGATTTGCTCCGTTCTCTTATGAATATCCGGCAGCCTCTTCCTGTAAGCGCAGATTTTTTGCAGATTCAGGATGACTATTTACAGGAAGTGAATAGGGGGCGGGGCTTTACTGATGTTTGTGACTTAAAGCCGTCAGCACGTAATTCTCATTTATATCTCTGGCAGGGCGACATTACCACGCTCAAAGTTGATGCAATTGTGAATGCCGCTAATTCTCAGCTTCTGGGCTGCTTTGCACCGCTTCACATCTGCATCGACAACTGCATTCACACCTTTGCGGGCATCCAGCTCCGACTTGCCTGTAACGAACTCATGAAAAAGCAGGGGCACGAAGAAGGAACCGGACTTTGCAAAATCACTCCGGCCTTTAATCTTCCAAGTCGTTATGTGCTTCATACTGTTGGCCCCATTATTTACACAAGCGTGGGACCCCGCGAAAAGATTCTTCTTGAAAACTGCTACAAAAACTGTCTTGAAACTGCGGCACAAAATCAGCTGGAATCGGTTGCTTTCTGCTGCATTTCTACCGGAGTCTTCAGATTTCCTCAGGATCTTGCTGCTCAGATTGCAGTGGAAACAGTAGAAAAGTGGCTGTCAGAAAATCCAGATTCCAGCGTGAAGAAGGTTGTCTT
>CAMHIV010000150.1 GCA_946185185.1 uncultured Treponema sp.
GAATCAGTCCTTAAAATCAGCTAGTTAAAGTGTCCAATAATTGGGGTGCACTTCAAAACCACCGTATTTTTTTTAACCATTTATTTTTGAAATCAAAAGACGGGCTTCCGCATTTCTTTTATCAAGCGACACCGCGTATTCTGCACAACGCCGCGCATTTTTTAAATCATCAGCCTTATAATAAATTAACGCCATTCTATACATCGCCAGGGACTTTACATAAAAATCAGAGCTTCGGCCGTTTGTTTTTCCGTACAAATTAAGGGCTTCATTTTTTAATCCCAGTGAATTGTAAATCAACGCAAGATTCATGCAGGCACTGTCGGTGGCAAGAGTTGAAACTGTTGCTTCCGGAGAATTATCACCGTTTTCAAATACAACATTTTCATACAAGCATTTTGCATCTTCTGCCCTTTGCGAAAGGGTGGCAAAATACGAAGCCAAAATAAGTTCATGCAATGAAAGATCATGAATTCTACGAATAATATTTTCCCAAAACTTGGAATCCGATGCTATTCCATATTTTTTTGAAATATACTTGTAGAAAAGTTTCCAGGCATCTTCAACAAGCTTTGACTGCAAAAAATAATTTTCAGCATAACTCAAAAGAAGTTCATCATAAACCGCAGGAGAAAGCATATTTTCTTCAAGAATTCGCCAGATATCAGCTGTCTTTTCTTTTTCAGTAAGAGTTACTTCTGTTTTATATCTTAAATCCTGACGAACAATATACAAAAGAGGACTTTTTACCCGCTTAAGACTTTCATCAATTCGATAAATTGCATCGCTCACAGGAATTCTAACCCGATTGTCATATTTTTCCATTTCAAGCGTTGCTAAACCATGATCACGAAGTTCAAGCATCCCCTTATCTTCAATACGCTTTTCATTAGATTTAATTGCAAAATCAGAATAAGCACACAAAGCAGGAATATAATCCGGCCAATATTTTACAGAAAATGAAAGTAATTTTTCGCAATTCTGCAAATCCTGATTATCACGAGCCCACTTTGCGCTGTTTACAAAGATTACAGGGAGCATTTCATCTTTTTCGTAATCTTCAGGTAAATACCAGCCGCCTTCATAATTTTTAATTGAGTCCAGATATTTTTGACGGGTTGTTTCTGCCATTTCGGCATCAGACAAACTGATATACGAATCAGAAAGGAGTGAATATACTTTTGTTGCGGAAACTCGCTTCAATGTCTTTCCACTTGCATTTTTCAACAATTTTTCGGCAGTATCACAATAATTTACTGCATCTGCAAAACGATTTGCATCATAAGAAAGCTCCGCCCAAAAAAATGCATCATCTGCGCCATACACTTCTTCCGGACAAAGATTACCGGCTTTTGCATATTCACCATTCGACAAATACATCAAGGCACAATTTCTAAGCCAGGCATTATCCTTAGTTCCTGTATAAGCATCGTAATAAACCTGAAAATAATCCGAAGATTCAAAGATTTTTCGCAGAGTACTTGATTCAGATTTTTTCAAGGTATCTTTCATCACAATTTCGGAATAAATAGAACCGTAAATTGAGCCCTGCAGGATTTTTCCGGCAGCAAGCGCATCGGCATATCGGTCGCGACGAAGCAGGAAATTTGCATAAACGGCGTTTAATTCAAGATTTTCAGGATTTTTTTTGATTGAAGAAACAAGAACTTTTTCGGCCTTGTCATAAAGCGACATTTGATTGTAACGGCGGAAAATACCGATTTCAGACCAGGAACTGTACGCATATTTTTCAATTTTTCCCAGTTCCTTTTCTGCGTCTTTAAACTGATTCTGATTTATAAGTGCATCGATTTCATCAAGAGCCGCTGTAAAAGAAAGCCGTTCTACATTTTTTGAGCAGGACATAAAAAAAGCCGGCAAAAGAATTATCAAAGAAAAACAGTATAATAATCTTCTGCACGGCTTTTTCATATTATTCCCCTTCCTTATTAGGCAAGAGATTTTTTTATATTATCAAGAATAGCATTCGCGAATTTATAAGATTCATCAGCACCGTATTCTTTTACGATCTCAACAGCCTCATCGATTACGATTACAGGATCTACATCTTTTTGGAACATAAGCGCATAAACACTCATGCGGATTACGGCAAGTGCAACCTTATTGATTCTGTCCAAAGTCCATTTTGGTGAAAGATGACTTTTAATCACTTCATCAATTTTTGAAATATTATCAACAGTTCCTCGAACAAGCAGTCTTGCAAATGCAAAAATTTCTTCTTTTTTTACCGCATCAAGAGAATCAAAAAGAGACATCTGCTTATCTATAAGACAGAATTTTGCTTCCTCTTCCTGAGTCTCTCCTTCCTGCGATTCAGCATCATCGTGTTCAAGCCAGGAAAAAGTGAGCAAATCTTCGATTTTTACTCCACCAACATCCCAGGAATACAAAGCCTGAAAAGCAAGAATGCGTCCAATTCGTCGTGACATGAAAGCCTCCTTACCAAGAAAGGAGCTTTGTCAAAGCTTCACCAGTCTTTTTGCGTTCTACATTATCTTCTTTATCAAGTTCAACTGCAATTTCCTGAGCAGCAACCTGGAAGTACTGCATAACTTTCTGCTGTCCCAAAGAAGAACGAATATAATCGTAAACAGTTGTCGTAGAATCCGGCTGAACAACATCGCTCAAACCAAGAAGCTTTGCATCATATTTTTTCATTACCATATAGAACTGGAAATGAGTATCGAATTCTGAAACATCTGAAACATAGTCTTTATTATTATCAAAAAGGCTGATCAAATCTGAATATGAAATACCAAGCTGCTGTGCACTCATCTGATTCTTGTTGATAAGAATTTCACCAGACTGGAAGCCTGAATTATCTTTTTTAGATTCAACAACAATCTGATTTGAAGAAAGCTTCTTTTCCTTAAGTTTTGTATACAAATCGTTTGCCTTTACGCGAGCTGCTTCTGCATCTTCTGTTTTTGGAACAACAACAAGGAAAAGCTTCATCATATCTGTCCATACAAAAGATGATTTATTGAGTTCATAGAATGAACGGATTTCTTCATCAGTTGCGGCAACAGATTTAATTTCATTTTCTCGCTGCTTCATAATATACTGCTGAACCAATGTCTGATTTTTAAGATATGTTTTGTATTCTGCAACCGACATACCAATCTGCTGCTTCATAAATTCATCAAGAGAAAGATTTGTCTGCTGCTTTACAGTCTGTTCAAGCTCTGTCTGTGTAACAACTTTTCCCAAAAGCTGCTGAGAAACATTCTGAAGGAACATCTGTTCAACTGCGCTGTCTGTGAGGGTAATTCCCATTTTCTGTGCAGCCTGCAAAACAAGCTTTTCCTGAATGAGCGCATCAAGAACCTTTTTGCGATCATCGACAGAAAGAGAAGCACCACGCTGTTTTTCATACATCTCTACGCGAGTTTTAATCTGCTTTACTGTAATTGATTCATTTTTATTCAATTTTACTACAGCAAGAACCTGCAGGTCCGACTGTGCAAAAACAGCCGCGCTCATGAATAATGTAATTAATGCAATGGCAAAACGTTTCATTTTTTATTCCTTTTATTATTAGTTACAATACGAGTTATCATTATAACAACAATACTGCAATTTTAGTTACAAAATTTATTTATTTTCTTCCAGAGGAAGGCCTGCGCATATAGCAAACAGCGTTAAGAAAAACTTTTCATCAGAAAATTTTTTTAACTGTTTTCCAGTGGAAGCCCGCCGCTGATTGTAGCACGGATTCGGCGTACACCAGCAGAAGAAGACTGTTCCTTTTCAATCTTAAAGTCACCAATCTGGAGTGTATGCTGAACGTGAGGTCCACCGCAAACTTCCTTGCTGAACCAGTCTTTCTTTACATCACGACCTATTGTGTAAACCTTAACCTGTTCACCGTATTTATTGGCAAACAAAGCACGGGCACCTTCTGCCTTTGCCTGATCAAGAGTCATAACTTCCATTGTTACAGGAAGGTCTTCATTGATTTTTTCGTTTACAATATCCTGAACCTTCTGAATTTCTTCTTTGGTCATAGGACGTTCAAAAGTAAAGTCAAAACGCATTCGTTCGTTGTTGATGTTTGAACCCTTCTGGGCAACCTGATCACCAAGAACATTAATAAGGGCCTGCTGTAAAAGGTGTGTAGCAGTATGATATTTAGTTGTAACATCAGACTGTTCAGCAAGACCACCCTTTGCTTTTCCTGCGTCCAGTGATTTTGATGCTTCCTGGTGTTTCTTTTCAGCTTCCTTAAAGCCTTCTACATCAACTGTAAAACCGTTTTCAGCTCCAAGTTCCTGTGTAAGTTCAAGAGGATAGCCGTATGTTTCATAAAGATTATATGCAACCTTACCGGAAATAATCTTTTTAGGATTTTTCATAAGGTTTGGAAGAAGCTTCTGGAATTCTGCTTCACCTTTTTTAAGTGTTGTGCGGAATTTTGCTTCTTCTGCAGTAAGTTCATCTGCAATTTTTTTAGCATTTACCTTAAGTTCAGGATAAGCGTTACCAAAGTTTTCAACTACTACTTCTGCAATTCCAGAAAGGAATGAATCTTCAATTCCGAGTTTCATTCCGTGGCGAACTGCACGACGGATAAGACGACGGAGAACGTAGCCTGCACCAACATTTGAAGGGCTTACTCCACGCTGGTCACCGATGATGAAAACAGAAGCGCGGGTATGATCTGCAATAATTCGTACGCTCTTGTCTTTTTCTTCATCTGAACCGTATTTATAGCCTGCAAGGGCTTCGATTTTTGCAATAATTGGCTGGAAAACTTCTGTAAGGTAAACCGAAGTTTTTCCCTGAAGGATACAGTTAGTTCTTTCAAGACCCATACCTGTATCAACATTTTTCTTTTCCAAAGGAAGAAGAGTTTTTTCATCTACGCGGTTGTACTGCATGAAAACGTTGTTCCAGATTTCCATCCAGTTGGCGCTGTCAGTTCCCTTATTTGAACCTACAGGTGGAAGACCTTCTCCAACCCAGTAGAAAATTTCAGTATCAGGACCACAAGGACCAGTAGGACCAGCTGCCCACCAGTTGTCACTTGCAGGAAGGAAGGCAATTTTATCTTCCGGCATTCCGTTTTCTTTCCAGTAACCAGCTGCTTCTTCATCACGAGGAGCGTTTTCATCTCCGGCAAAAACAGTTACGGAAATCTTTTTTGGATCCAGCCCAAGCCATTTTGGACTTGTTAAAAATTCATAAGAAAAAGCGATTGATTCTTTTTTGAAATAGTCGCCTAACGACCAGTTACCAAGCATTTCAAAACATGTAAGGTGGCTTGGGTCTCCAACTTCATCAATATCACCTGTGCGGATACATTTCTGATAGTCTGTAAGGCGTGTTCCAGAAGGGTGTTTTTCTCCCAAAAGATAAGGAACCAGCGGATGCATTCCCGCCATTGTAAACAAAACAGAAGGGTCATTTTCTGGAATCAAAGACTGTCCAGAAATTTCAGCATGATTTTTACTCTTAAAGAACTCAATATATTTTGAGCGTAATTCGTTTGCAGTCATAGTTTTATAATTATATTGACGCTTATTGTGAATTTCAAGTAACCAGTAAGGTTATTTAACTAAACGTAATGTAACCGGGCGACCTTCGGATGCATAACAGGTATCCGGGGAAATTTTTACCGGGGTCATGACTATTACATTTTTATCAACAACAGTTTTTACTTCTGTTTTATTTTTCTTATTTTTAACCGGGACTGTTTCTTCACGAGTCATGAATTTCATGGCATAAGCCGATTTTATAGAAGAAACTCCGTCAGAACGGAATTGAATTACCGGATAATTACCAACAGAATCAATTACGAAAATTCCGGT
>CAMHIV010000151.1 GCA_946185185.1 uncultured Treponema sp.
TAGCATATATCCTGTTTTATCTCAAGAAACGCCGGAGGGTGAGTCGGGGATGCCGTCGCGCACAAGGACTTTTAAGTTGTTTGAGATTAAGCTTAAAGCATCATAAAGAATCACGCGGTTTTCTTCGGATAAGTTTTTGCTTGCGGCATCAACGGCCACGAGAACCTTGTTTTTGACATTCTTTGCTGCTTCTTTTCCGGCATCGGTGAGCTTGTAAACTCCGCCGTAGTTATTGCGGTAATTTCCTTCTTTGACAACGAGGTTCTTTTCTATCATAATGCCCATCATTCTCGAAACATCCGCTTTGTCTTTTCCGCAAATTTCGCAAAGCTTTGTCGCACTTATTCCCTCTTCGTATTTTGCAAGGGTGATAAGGTAGAGCGAATGTGGGCCTTTCAATCCGTAGGAGGCCATCTCGTCGCCGGTAAGTTTGTGCCAGCATTTTTCAATTTCAAAAATAGAAAATGTAAATCTTTCGAATCTGTCTTCCATGTCAAAGTCGTCCTTTCTCTTCGAAACAGGCCACAAATGTTGATTTCTTCAACAAATAAATTATAAGAAGACAATGTTGAAAAGTCAACATCCGCAGTCTTTCGGGGCCTGTAATTAAAGAATTTATAGTTAGAAACAGATGCAGGTGTTATAATCTTAAATGTATGGACAGGAAAAGGAATGAAGAGTAAAACCCGAACATATCATGGAAAAAGTCTTGTATACAGTTGATGAACTCACCGGACTGATTTTTGCATGTGCGATGGCCCGCCCAAGCAAATCTGTAACTGATATGGAAGTAAAATCTGTTACAAAGAAATTCAAAGCCCTCAATTTTGCCGCTGCCTGCAACCGCGAAGTTATCAAAGCCGGCGCAGAACTCATGGGCGTAGAGCTCAACGACGTAATTCAAGACTGCATCCTCGCAATGCGCACCAAGCACGAGGAAATCGGATGTTAAACCAGTTTTCAAGAACAGAATTAATTGTCGGAAAAGAAGCCATGGAGATTCTGAATAACGCACATGTTGCAGTTTTTGGAATCGGTGGAGTAGGCGGATATACTGTTGAAGCCTTAATCCGTTCTGGCATTCAGCATATAGATCTTATTGATGATGATAAAGTCTGCCTTACAAATCTGAACCGTCAGATTATTGCAACAAGGTCCAGCGTTGGAAAGTACAAGGTTGATGTGATGAAAGAACGCATTCTCGATATCAATCCTCAGGCAGAAGTTAATGTTTTCAAATGTTTTTATTTGCCTGAAACACGCGACCAGTTTGATTTCACAAAATATGATTATGTTGTAGATGCAGTCGATACAGTTACGGCAAAAATTAATCTGATTATGCAGGCGAAGGAAGCTGGAACAAAAATCATCTCCAGCATGGGTGCGGGAAACAAGATGGATCCAACTCAATTTAAGGTTGCTGATATTTCGGAGACTTCGGTTTGTCCGCTTGCCCGCGTTATGCGCCAGGAATGCAAAAAACGTAAAATCAAAGATGTGAAGGTTGTCTATTCTACAGAAAAGGTTTTACGTCCGATTGAAGATATGGCAATCAGCTGCCGCCTTCACTGTATCTGTCCGCCGGGAACAAAACATAAATGTACTGAAAGACGTGATATTCCGGGAAGCAATGCTTTTGTTCCTTCTGTTGCAGGATTAATCATTGCAAGTGAAATCATAAAAGACCTGACACAGGAAGCTACTGCAAGAGCAAGAGCTGCTATTGCATAAAATATAAGAGAGGAAAACTATGGAAATTATTTCAACAAAGGAAGCGCCTGCTGCAATCGGGCCATATTCACAGGCAATCGTTTCTGGAAATCTGATTTATACTTCAGGGCAGATTCCAATCAATCCGGCTAGCGGAAATATTGAAGCAAGTGACATTGCTGCCCAGACTGAGCAGGTTATCAAAAATCTCAAGGCTGTGCTTGCAGCTTCAGGTTCATCACTCGAAAAAGTAGTAAAGACAACCTGCTTCCTCCAGCATATCCAGGATTTCGCAACCTTCAATTCCGTATATGAAAAATACTTCACAGTAAAACCAGCGCGAAGCTGCGTAGAAGTTGTAGCCCTGCCAAAAGGCGCACTGGTTGAAATTGAAGTAATCGCAGAAAAGTAATTAATCTACGATAATTTCTCCATCACGGCTGATTACAACAACGCGCCATGGAAGGAATTTTCCGCTTGCTTTAAGGGCTTCTGTGGCAGCACGTTCGAGGCCTCCACAACATGGAACTTCCATTCGAACAATCGTAAGGCTTTTTATGTTGTTCTGACTGATGATTGCTGTAAGCTTTTCTGTGTAGTCGCCTTCATCTAGTTTTGGACAGCCGACGAGTGTAATGTGATTCTTGATGAAGTCACGGTGGAAGGTGGCATAAGCATAGGCTGTACAATCTGCGGCAATCAAAAGATTTGCATTTTCATAGAAGGGAGCCTGAACAGGAAGCAGTTTGATCTGAACGGGCCACTGCATAAGCTCGCTTCTTACAGTTGTTCTCTCTGCATTTTCATTTTCTGATTCTGAAGTATGCGCTGGATTTTGAGTGCGATTAAATGTATGCATAGCACTTCCCGGACAACCTCCTGCGTGGGGATGAGCCATGGGTGCGCCCGATGCCTGGTGGGCCAGAATCTGCTTTCTCATTTCAACAGCAGCCGGATTATATTCCGCACTTTCGCGTTCTTCAATAGTAATTGCTCCTGCAGGACAGGCTGGAAGACAATCACCAAAACCATCACAAAAATCATCACGCAAAAGATGCGCTTTTCCGTTTTCCATAACAATTGCATTTTCGTGGCAGGCAGAAGCACATAAACCGCAGCCAGTACATTTTTCTTCATCAATTTTTACAATCTTTCTAATCATAATTCACCTCGCTTCTTCTGTTTTACGGTTTTACTTTATCATCACATGGGCCGAAAGAATGTTGTTAAAACAACAAAATTCAAATAAACTGAAAATATGAATAATCAGGAATTGATGAAGCATCCTCTCTTTCTGGGGATTGAGGAAAAGGATTTATCTGAAGCTCTTGCTCTATTTTCTGCAAGTGAAAAGTCACTGAAAAAGGGCCAGCAGATTTTTTGTGCCGGAACAGTAACAGAAGTAATGGGTTTCATTCTTGAAGGCAGGATTCAGATTGAAAGCACTGATTACTGGGGAAATAAAACAATTATTGATAATCTTGGAAGCGGAAGAGTTTTTGGTGAGACTTATGCTCTGACGGGAAAAACTTTGATGGTAGATGTGCTTGCCGTAGAGACTTCTAAAATCCTGCTGCTTAATCCAAAAAAACTATTTTCGAATAATGAGGGAAGGGGAGAAATAAAAGCCATCCTGATTAAGAATATTCTGAAGATTTCTATGAATAAAAATCTTCATCTGTCGCAGCGCATTTTTCACACCACATCCAAAACAATTCGAGGTCGGCTTCTTGCTTATCTTTCTTCCTGTGCTCCCTCAAAAAATCTGGATGCAGAATTTGATATTCCTTTTGATCGCCAGCAGCTTGCAGACTACTTACAGGTAGACCGCTCAGCTTTGAGTGCAGAACTTAGCAAGATGAAAGCCGACGGTCTTATTGATTACTGGAAGAATCATTTTAAGCTTTTGTCATAAATATATCCATCAATTAAAGAAGCTCTTTATAGAATCTTTAACTGACATTTGTTAAAATCATAAAATGAATGATAAATTAAAAATTCGTGATGCCCAGTTAGAAGACGCTGAACGGCTTGTCGAAATCTACTCTTATTATGTTTTAAATACAGCGGTATCTTTTGAATATAAGGTACCGACTGTAGAAGAATTCAAAGAAAGAATCAGAAAAGTAAAAGCAAAGTTTCCGTATCTGGTTTGTGAAAAAGATGGCGTTATTGTAGGCTATGTTTATGCCAGTGCTTACAGTGAACGCGAAGCTTACAGCTGGACTGTTTCTACTTCCATTTATGTTGATAAAGATTATCGCCGACAGGGAATCGGTTCGTTCCTATATGAAAATCTTGAAGAGCGATTAAAGCAGCTCGGAATAAAAAATATCTTAGCAGGAGCAGCCTTCACAGAAACAGAAGACGAATATCTTACCCAGGACAGCCCAAAGTTCCATGAGAAAATGGGCTATGTCCGTGTTGCTCAGTTCAAGGAAATCGGGAAAAAGTTTGATCGCTGGTATGACCTTGTCTGGCAGCAGAAGAAGCTTAATTAAGCAATTACTCCAGCGTATTCGTAGCCGGCGTCTGTAACTGCGGCTTTGATGAGGTTTTCATCAACTGACTTTGAAGTTTCGATTGTTACAAGCGCATCTTTGTGAGAGGCTGTGGCTGAAGTGATTCCGTCGATTGCTTCGAGGGCTTTTTTTACGTGCATTTCGCAGTGTTCGCACATCATTCCTTTTACTGAAATTTTCATGTTTGACTCCTTGGCCGCTGTGTCCTGGCGACCGTCTGATATTAGATTTCCCGTTACGGGATTTTTCACTTTTTTATCGCGTCTGGCATCGTGAGTTTTCAGGAAGTTCAGACGCAGGGCATTTGATACTACGCAGAAGCTCGAAAGTCCCATTGCGGCTGCTCCGAACATAGGGTTCAGTGTCCAGCCGAAAGCGGCGACATAACAGCCGGCTGCAAGTGGGATTCCAATTGTGTTGTAGAAGAAAGCCCAGAAAAGATTTTCGTGAATATTTTTGATTACACCACGAGAAAGTCTGATTGCAGCTGATACGTCGAGCAGGCTTCCTTTCATCAAAACTACATCTGCGGCATCAATTGCAATGTCCGTACCGGCACCGATTGCAATACCAAGATCTGCGCGGGTGAGAGAAGGGGCATCGTTGATTCCGTCTCCAACCATGGCAACTTTACCACCTTCCATCAACTTGCGGATTACAGCCTCTTTGCCGTCTGGAAGAAGGCCTGCAGCAACTTCGTCTACACCAGCCTGAGCCGCAATTGCGTGGGCTGTGATTTCGTTATCGCCGGTAAGCATTACTGTATGGATGCCCATGTTTTTGAGTTCCCGGATTGCCTGGGCAGAATCTTCTTTGATTGTATCTGCTACTGCGATGATTCCCAGAAGTTTGTCGTCGCGGGCAAAGAGAACCGGAGTTTTGCCCTGGGAAGCGAGTTGTGAGATTTGCGATTCCACCTCGTCATTCCGAACTTGTTTCGGAATCTCTTTTACAACAGATTTAATATATGCCGCATTACCACCGTAAACATTTGCTCCATTCAATTTTGCAAGCAAGCCATTTCCAGCTTTGATTTCAAAATCAGTCGTATCAGAAAGTTTGATCTGATTCTTTTCTGCATATTCAACAATTGCCTTTGAAATCGGATGTTCGCTTTTTGCTTCGAGGGCGTAGGCTGCTTCAAGAAGATCTTCTGCCTTCGTATCATCAGCTGGGATTACATCAGTTACCTGCATGATTCCGCTTGTGATGGTTCCGGTTTTATCGAGGGCAACAATCTGAGTTTTGCCGGCCATTTCCTGAGCAGCTGCAGTTTTAAACAAGATTCCATTCTTTGCACCAATTCCGTTACCAACCATAATAGCAACCGGAGTTGCAAGTCCAAGCGCACAAGGACAGCTGATTACCAGAACAGAAACTGCACGTGCCACAGCGTAACCAACAGTCTGTCCAACAAGAAGCCAGACAATAAAAGTCACTGCCGCAATTCCAATGACAGCCGGAACAAATACTCCCGCTACCTTATCTGCAATTTTTGCAATCGGAGCCTTAGTTGCTGCGGCATCACTTACCATACGGATAATTCCTGCAAGGGTAGTGTCCTCACCAACGCGGGTAGCCTCGCAAACAA
>CAMHIV010000152.1 GCA_946185185.1 uncultured Treponema sp.
ACGCGCTGGAAATCCATCCTGCCGATTTGTTCTTGCGAAATGCCAGCCAGAGCCGAGAAGAAGTGCGAAAGTTTTTTGACGAAGAGCTTTCCGTTAAAATGAAAGAGATGGTGGAAAAAAAGTTTCCGGCAGTGCAGAAGGATGAGTATTTGGCATAGGAATTACTTCTTTGTCACTTTTCTGAAATTTTATACACGGTGTCGTTTCTTAAAATAACGCGCTCGGCTTCCGTTGAGTTTGAGAGCACCAGGAGGATTGAGCCGTCTTTTGTAAAACCGATAAGGTATGCCGAAGTGTAATCCGGGAAGACGCGTTTTTCTCCGTTTATAAAAATTTCATTATCAAATTCTGAATAGACGATTTTTTCGGCATAGAAAATACTTGCTTTTCTAAAACAAATATGGTTGTGCTTTCCTCAATTTTTCAAACTCTCTTTCTCTAGCAGCCTTATGCCGTTTTTTCATAACAATTATGTTATCAATATTATAATAGTCGCTTACCCATCTAGGAATTTTATCATACCAGCATATTTTAGAAGGCTCAACTCTTTTAAGCATTTCTAAAAATCCGTTTTTAAAACATTCCCAGTCTGAGACACCCTCGGTAGAAATGCCAACGATACAACCTTTCTCGATGTTTGAAAAAGCCGTGTCATAAGTATCTTTACCAGCCCACGAAAGTGTGATTATTACAAAACGCCCAATGCCCTGCCAGTAAGATGCTATGAGCCTATTCAAAAGCAAGTTTGCATTATTGAATTGGGAGTAGCCGTTTGTGAAAACGCTATAGTCGGGACTAAAAACTGCATAACAATAATCGAGAATGTCAGAATGTTTTTGGGGATTATCTGCAAAACAAGTCTGCTTGTAATCTTCGATAAAAAAGTGAGGAATTAAATTTTCCAAATGAACATCATTTTTCCAAGATGTCAGTTCATCATAAGGAATGATAGTTTTGTCTGCAAGGTCAAATGACTGCCTAAAGAACTTCGGCGGTTCTCTTGTATCTGCCTTGAAGACAGACCATTTCTGGATATGCGTAAAAAAGTTATTTTCCGTCATCATCTGTATTTTTCATATCTCCAAACAATGGACTAAAATCTTTGGGATAAACGGGAAGTATCGAGTAATCCCATCCGTTGTTGTCGCAGATAATTTGGGCAATGGTTTTACCTTCTTTGAGTTTGTATTTGTGAACAAGTTCAAAAGGACTGTCAAAAAACTGAATGTCCTCATAAAATTCCGGACTAAAAAAATCATCCTTTGGACCAGGCGTTTTGTATGACTTTGTAAGGTCTATAGCTGTAATAAGGCATTTATCCCTGTTTTCCTCATCTCCACATTGCAGAATTTCATACCACATATTCTTGCGCTGAAATTCTGGTTCTGCATTGTTGAGAAGTTCATAAAGTTCGTCAAAATCATCGGCAAGCTTCATTTCTATGTTTAAATCTCTACTCATATTCCTAAAATCTCCTTCCTGTGCTTGTTAAAAACTCTTTGTACAGAACTTATCTTTTTATATTGTTCCTTAGTCGGATTGTGGATGCTTCCCTTTGTCTTTAATCTGTATCCAGTTTTTGGGTCACATTCATGGACATGAGGAGCACCTACTTCTTTACTATGTGACTGTGTTAAATCGACATCGTAAACTTTTATTCTGTTTTTATACACAGAAATATGTTTTGGAGTTTTTCCATCCTTATCCAATGTGACATAAGTTACTGTTGAAGTCTGCGACATCACAGGAGGCGACACAGCCTTTATGTCATCGTTTACTGCCAAAAAGTGAATGTCCCTATATTTATACACAGCATGATAGTCATACCATGTGAATCCTGTTGCTGTTGGTTTTGATTTTCCTCGTCCACCCATATTAGTGCACCTCAAATATTAAGATTTTTGACCACCAATATAACCATCCAAACAAGACGGCTATATTGGTCAAAACGCTGACTGAAATCATGCAACAGTCAATGTTTTTTCAAATATGAGTGAGCGTAATGTTTTGTTGACTCTGTTTCCTCTGCCGGAAGCAGTGCGTAAAACAAGCGTATATTTTGAGCCGCTTACGAGATTTGAAGGCAAAATAAGTTCAAGATAGGTTGAAGTGTTCTTGAAGAATTTTGTTTCTTCAATACGAATCCAGTCAGACTCTGCCTTGTCTATTGAGCCGTCTTCTTTTTGAGGTGCAAAGAAAAGTCCTGCTTTTTCATCTTCGCCTGCTATTTTAAGTCTCCGTCCTGTAATGCGTACTGGCATTCCGTTCGTTACTGTGCAGTCAGTTTGATGAGTGGATAAATCTTCAATCTGATTTATGACAGGACTTGTGTCTTCCAGCTGAGCCATGGAAATGTCAGTCTTTTTGATTGCTTTTAAGGATTCTTCCGATGGTGTAAAGCCCAATGTCAATGACGGAATTTCTTCTACAGAGGGATTGGAACTTTCAATATTTCCTTGTGCGCTTGGGTATAATGTTCCAAGTTCAAAAAGGCTTACGGAAATTCCCTGCTGTAAAAGTTCCAGAATCGCTTCTTTAAAAAGCATCTGTGCGGCGACCAAAGTAGCCTTGTCAAACAAGGTCGAGTTTTTTAGGATTGTGGCGATGACATTGTTCATTCCTGCTGTTGTCCGTTTGACTTTCGCGTAGGTTGAATCATCGTCTTTGAGATAGTTTTTGTGAATAGTCACATTCACAGAGCCTTTCATAAGCTCGATATTATTGGTGTTCATACTGTTCACCTCGTTTTATAAGTTTTGAGAGTTTAATGAATATGGGCTTTCGCCCTCTTGAACATCGGCGTTCATGCGTGATACAGTATGACTAACAGACGATATGTATAACGCATATTGAGGCTCGTTTCTTACCGCAAATAAGATGCGAGCCATTTTTATGTCCGTCTGTTCCGATTTTGCCAGACGGACTAAAATCATCTTTCATCAGCTTGCCTCCTTATGGTTTTTTAAGAACAATTCAACAAGCCTGCTGTTCAGTTCTTTCTCGCAGATGCTGGGATAAATCATTGACTTGTTAAAGTGCGACACAACATTTTGGGCGAATTCAATACTGATTCCAAACTTTTCTGCAATGTCAAAAGAGTTTTTGAGCTTAAACTTGACAATGAGTCCTAGTGGAACAAGGGCTGTTTTGGCGAAGAAATTTGCTTCCTGCTCGTTTTCTTCCGTATGTTCCTTGTGCTCAAGCATGATGTGGGCAATTTCATGCATAATGGTAAAAGTAACACGCTCACTTGGCATATCATCGTTGTAGTAAATCTGATATTGGAATGTGTTCATATTAAACAGATTGAATCCGTCGTCAGAAAACTGCCGTGAATACTCAGAGCAATCCTCACTAAGCGAGGAATAGCGTATAAGCTTTATGTTAAGCTTGTGGCACAACTCAAAGACATTCACCGGTATTTCCGTGTAGCCCAAGTCCTCATACATGTCCGCTACAATTTCCTTAATCTGTTCATATCGTTCGCCTTTAATGCTGCAAGATTTTTTCATTTACTCTCCTGCAAAAGTAAAGTCAGAAACTTTGTCTTTTGCTCCATCGATAAAAGTTTTGCGTTCCGTGCCAAAAGACGGTACGAGGTTTCAATGTCCTCATCGCTATCATTTGCAGGCTCTGCCATGTTCAAAAGATAGTCCGTGCTTACTCCCAAGGCATTAGCGACATTCAAAAGTATTGCACCACGAGGAACTCTGTCTCCTTTTAAATAGTGGCTCACTGCCGCTTCCGTAATTCCGGCTTTTAAAGCCAGCTCTTTTTGGCTCATTCCCTGTGCTTCCAGGAGGCTTTTGAGCCTTGTAGCCGTAAAGTTTTCCATTTTCTTTGGAACCCCCGAAAAGATTTCGTTGATTATAATGTATGATAAAATTATAACTTTGTCAAGTCTGTTTTGTCAATTTTATATCAACTGTAAAATGAGCAGAATAAGTCATTTATCCTATGAAGTATTATTCTATAAAACTTCTGTTGTTACTCGGTGTAACGTGTGCTTGGGTACCTATGGTGAAATGTAACAAAAGAGAAAATAAACTCAATGTATTATATGAGAGGCTTTTGAATCTTTCGCGCATGGGTTTCCATCCTTATCAAGATATTTATCCCCTCGAAATCCACCCGGCAGATTTGTTTCTGCGCAACGCAAGTCAGACGCGGGAAGACATGCGAAAATTCTTTGACGAAGAGCTTTCCGTTAAAATGAAGGAGATGGTGGAAAAAAAGTTTCCGGCGGTGCAGAAGGATGAGTATTTGGCATAGGAATTACTTCTTTGTCACTTTTCTGAAATTTTATACACGGTGTCGTTTCTTAAAATAACGCGCTCGGCTTCCGTTGAGTTTGAGAGCACCAGGAGGATTGAGCCGTCTTTTGTAAAACCGATAAGGTATGCCGAAGTGTAATCCGGGAAGACGCGTTTTTCTCCGTTTATAAAAATCTCATTATCAAATTCTGAATAGACTATTTTTTCGTCGTTGCAGATTATGCTCATTAGAAGCGAGTTAGGTGAGACAGGCAATGTGCGTTCGGTTCCGTCTTTGTTGATGCAGTGGATGACCTGCTCAGTGATGGTCATGAAGTACTCAAATTCACCGTCTGCATAATGTGGAGGTGTGGTTCCGTTCGCATCATAATATTCCGGTGGATAGGGAGACTCAATTTCCCAGGGAATGTCCATGTCAAAATCATGCTCATTGGAAATGCCGCGGGGACCTTCCTCCAGAGAGATTTTTTCAACAGAAAAAATGCAGTTGAAATTGTCGTTGATATGCAGATTGTCAACTTCATCAAAAGGTCCGTACTTTTTTTTGTTGTAGGTCACAAAATTTTTGTCACCAAATTTTTCAACATCCGCGCGTGAAATTATTTTTCCGTTTTGTATCAGAAGGGCGGTTGAATTTGATTTCGTTTCAAAAGAAAAACAAATCATGCCCGAAGGAAAACTATGGGCATTATAGCTGTACGAATCTTCGTCGATGCGGTAGATTTCTTTTTCATTATACATGAGCGTGGTCTTCTCTTTATTCTGAGCGGTATGCTCTGTTTTTGTCCAGAGAATAAGGTCATCGCTCAAAACGCATACGCACATGGAATCATAGGGAGCGGAAATTTTTCCGTCGATGCAGAGGTGCGATTTGCATGTTTCAGAATCCGTATATGAATAGATGAATTTTTTTGCGCTTATTGTGAACGGATTTCCAAAAACAAAGCTGTAAGGCCCGGACTTTTTTCCATCGGTATATACATACCGGGAGGAGGTTTCATTCTCGTATATGCAGAAGCAGATTGAACCGTTTTCCTTGCGCATGACAAAATCAGGTTCCTTGATGAACGGGCCGTAATCTTTTGTCTCCGTATAAATATACCAGCTTCCGTCATTTTCCTGTTTTACAATCGTGTAGTATTGCCCGTCTTTTGATATGCAGGATTTTTCATCTGCGTAAACGGAAACTGCGGTCAATAAAAAAAAGAGCAGAATCAACGAAATTTTCTTCATTTGATAAACGTCTCCTTCTATAAAATATGCTTTTTAAACTATTGCATTTAATGAAAATAAAATCAAGTTGGTTCATGCAGGCAGTAAAAAAAATACTGAAATCCACATAATCAGCTAGTCTACAAATTAGAATTTCAAAATAAACTGATTTCCTACTTTATGATGAAACCGCTTTTGTCGACAATCAAGGAAGCTGAAAAAAGGGAGCTTTTAATCGAAACTCATTTTCTTGGGACTTGCCTTTACATAAAAAAATCTTTCCATTATAGTGGAGAATATGAGGATAAGGATTTTTTTTGTTATTGCA
>CAMHIV010000153.1 GCA_946185185.1 uncultured Treponema sp.
GTGCATCCGAGGGATGTGCCAGACGTGCCGGTAAAATGTACTTGCGGCTGTCTTCCTTCCTGGCCTCTGGAGCCGGTGGTGGATGAACATGGGCAGATCATCTATAAGAAAGTTATTCGGTTTTACAATAAAAACAAAATCCGTCCTCTTTGTATGACAATCAGCAGAAAACCGGAAATCCTTGAAGGCCGTGAAAAATGCAACCTTTCAGACGAACAGATTGAGCAGCTGAAAATCTTTGTCCGCAAAAATCGTGACATCATAAAACGGCATTATAAAGATGAAATTGACAGTATGGAATTTATTGATGCCTTAAAGAAACGAAACAGGGGGAATAAGCAATGATTAATCCAGAAAACCTTCCAAAGGAAAATGCAGATATAACATGGGATGATGTTCAGCGAAGTATTGTTTATCCTCCAGAAAGACCTCCTGTTCGTTTTTTGAAGGCAGAGACTGGACTCCCGGTTAATATTATTAATGTCATCTATGGCATTTCTTTTGAACTTGGCTTGATAGAGTGGATCAAAGTTCAAACTAATACAAATGATGAAATTGATGATGATAACTATGAAATATTCTGGTTTACCGAAAATGCAGATACTATATGGGAACAAACCGATATGCCGGCCGATCTTTTGGAAATCGTCCAAGCCTACATCAAGAAGTCTTACGTAGACGAGAACTCCCTTCTCTACAAAACAATGCAGAAACGAAAAGAAGAGTGGGAGAGTGATGTAAAGAATAGGAAATGTAAAAGCAAGTCTCTTTATGTTTTTAATCGAAATTGCAGGTGGAATTTTGATTGAAAAATACCGCAATGGAAAGTCTATTCTGGAATCAATTAACAATGCTCTAGCTTTGACTACGGAAAACGTCAAGTTATTTTTGCCTTCGCTTGTTTTAGTCACAATCGCAATTGGATTTATAGAAGAACGGTATGCAGCTTCTAATACTATCAGTGGAATCAGATCAGGTTTTACATGTATTGATTCCATTACGCATGAAGATATTGAGTTAATGCATCAGGCAAGTTGCAGCTCATGATTTAAAAATAGTCTTTATAAATTCATTGAACTCTATTCCTTTTGATTGTGAGTTTGGCAGCATTAAAGCCAGATTATTAAACATTGTAAAAAAACTTAAGATTCTGGCTATGGTGTTGTCGACTACTTCATAGTGTCTGGGGTTGTCTTCTTTATCTGCTTTTGTCATAAGGACATTATAACACGGAATTTGCAGAGAAATTCAAAGAAATTTGCTGAAATTTAGTAATTTGATAAACGTTTATCAAGAAAAACCCTTTACAAATAGGTTTTTATGATGTATATTATAATCAAGAAGACTTGATAAACGCTTATCAAGAAGACTTTGGAGGATATATGTCATACGCTAAACACCATTTTGTAGACAAAGCATTAGAGCAGTTCAACTTTCGCATTGGAGACAAAGTTTCTGACTTACTCTTAGTACTTACTGCATATTATGCAAAAAAAGCCTCTGTTAGCGCAAGCCTCAGTGTTTCAGAAATCCTTGATCAAAGCAAAGCTCCATCATTCATAAAGGCCTGCTTTGAAAAAAATAATAACAAATATATGAAGTGTACTCTGGAAACTTTTGAAAAGGTTACTCCAGAAGATATGATTGAGTACATTAATCATAAAATTGAAAACAGAACTTTGTACAGCCACGACGGAACAGATGCTACATATTTCCCTCAACAGATGAATGATTTAGGCGCAAAATTTCTTGAACTCAAAAAGACAGATACTCTTCTTGATCTGGGCTCTGGTATTTCTTCGTTCCTTATTAATGCAAAGAAGAATTATGGAGTTACAACTGCAGCAGGTATTGAGATTGATGAATCTGTTTTCATTTTTGCGAACATCCTTGCAGCAATCAATGAACAGGAAATTCAGGTTTGGAATGAAGATGTTTTCACCTTCGAAAAATTCAAGCAGGTCGAAAAGCTTTTTTCTTTCCCTTCATTCAACCAGAGAATTGAAGCACCGCATATTAAAGATTATGTCTTGTCAAAAAATATCAACGGACAGGATTTTGCAACACAGGGCGAAATTGCCTTTATTCTTAAAGCTCTTGATCTTCTTAGTGAGACAGGAAAGGCTGTTATTGCAATTTTTCCTGGCCTGCTTTTTAGAGAGAATCTAGCAAGCTTCCGCGAGTACCTTACAAAGAACAGATATCTCGAAGCAGTAATTACTCTGCCGGATTCTGTTCTGGTTAATACAAGTGTTCCAGTTGCTCTTTTGGTTTTGAGCCACAACAACAACAAGGTAAGATTTGTAAATGCAAGTTCTGTTCACGGAAAATCACGCCATGGCGGAAGCTGTCTTATGGACGAGCATGTAAATGCAATCTACGAAATGAGTAAAAAGAAAAATCACAATGCTGTAGATATCAAGGTTGAGAAAATTGGAAAAGACGGATACTGTCTTCTCCCAAATACTTTCCTTCTGGAAGCTAAACTTCCTTACGCAGATGAAGCTGTAGAGTACAAGAAACTTTCAGACCTTGTTACTCAGAAGATTTATCGCGGTGTTCAGTATAAAGCAAGTATGCTCGATACTCTGCTTTCAGAAGAGGACACAGATTTTTATTACTTCTCTTCAAAGGACATTCAGGAAAACCGTATTTCCAAAAATCTACAGCACATGAGTGAGATTTCCGAAAAGGATCTTTCTCTAATATTAAAGAATGATGACATTCTTCTGGTACTGGCAATTACAGACAATATAAAAGTTGCGGTTGTATCAAATCTTAATGCGCAAAAGATTTTACCCGCAAGTAATTTGTATGTAATCCGTCCAAATACAAGTTTAATATTACCGGTATTCTTTAAGCTTCTATTGGAATCAGAAAGTGCAAGAACGATTTTTAAGGAGTTTAGTGTTGGTACAGCCTTAAAGACTATCAGCGCAGAGTTTCTTAATAATCTTCTTATTCCAGTTCCGCCTCTGGCTGTACAGCAGGAATTAGTAAAAAAGTATAGCAAAATCGAGTCTGAGCAGGAACAGCTCAAGAATCAGCTGGAAGTTCTTTCGCAGAAAAAGAAAGAACTTATTGAAGCAAGTATTAACGGATCCTAGGCCTTAAGCTTGCAAATCGAAGTCGGATTTATTCCAACTTGCCGGGGCTTTGTACCGGCTAAAAGGAGAATCTTATGAAAGCGAGAAATGTAACTTATTCTGAATTCCTCGAATTCAGAGTACAGGACGTTGTTTCGGCAAATGTAAAATATTACATTGCAAGAACAGGTTTTACCGCTGAATATCTCAGCAATATAACAAATCTGTCTATTGCTACTATAAATCGTCTGAAAGCAGGTGAACATCTTTCCCTTCAGGGAATTTGTGCTCTTGCGGAAGCCCTGGACATTGATCCTCTATTGTTCTTTATGGAAAACGATAACACAGGAGACTATGGATATGGCATCAGACGCAATGTGGTATAAAGACGGAATATTTTACAACGTCAAAACAACCCACGTAAACTTCTTTCTGAATCATCCTGATTTGCTCGGTTTTAGTCAGAAAGAAAAAGAAGCATTATGCGTAAAGAACGGTCTTGCGGCAGGAGCAAAATCCTGCCCGGAACCAAGTGTGCAGAGAGACAATCTGGTGCTGGCCGTTCTTGAACGCGGTGCTGTTCGAATCAGATTTTACGGCGGCCAGACTTCCGTTCAGTGTTACGATCACAACAACATCTTAAGTTTTACTCAACTCAAAAACTGCGTCGCCGGCGGTATGGGAAAATGCTTCGGTAATTTTCTCACAGTAAAAGACACTCTTGGCTGGGGCATGGACCTCAATAACATCGGCTGGGGAAATCAGATTGATGATTTTTTGAATATCACTAAATGATATAGTTTTCTGCTATTTTTGGAATTGTAAGATGACTAACAGAAGGAGGTGCGTTATGAGTGAAGAAAAGAAAGAAACAAAGAACAGAGCTAAAAATAATGTTGAAGAAATACTTAAGAGAATTGATGAAGGCGAAGATCGTGTCTTAAATCAGAATGAAATAGATACGCTTTTGACTGCAATTGCCTCAGATGAAGAGTATAAGCCAGTAAATAGTGCCCGTAAGATTAAGATTTATGATTTCGAACGTCCAGACAAATTTTCGAAAGAAGATCTTAGGGATATCTCAAATGTTTCAGAAACTATTGCCCGGGAGCTCACAAAATTCTTTACCTCTGAATACGAAATATTCCCAAAGTTCCATGTTGCAAGTGTTGATCAACTTACCTGTGAAGAATTCCTCAGAAGCATTCCAACACCAACTCCTTGTATCAGTTTTTCATGGATGGATAACGAAGGCATTTTTGAAATGGATTGGGAGGTCTTTTTCAATGGCTTTATGGGGACAAAACTTAAACATCCTCGTGATATAAATGGTCTGGAAAAGAATCTTTTTACAAGAGATATATACAATCCTATTGAAAGAATCATTCATAAAGAATTCTCGAATACTACTGGCAAAGAGTTGCCTGAAATTACAGAACAGGAATTCGTTGATAATCCACAATTCCTTTTCAAATACAATTCTCTGACAGATATGGGGGTTCTTATTACGATTGAAGTAAGCCTTAATAATGTAGAAAATTTTATAGAGCTCTTTCTTTCTGAAGATTTAGTAAAAGCTCTCAGAGAAAACGGATTTTTCTCTGAGAGAAAATTCTTCCAGAAGAAAGGAGAGATTATTATTCCGCTTACATATCCTGAACCAGATACAATTATCGAAGTAGGTCGTTTCCGCCTGGAAGATAATTTCAAAATCAAAAAGAATATGATTTTTGAATCAAATAAGCTGGCAGGAGACCCATTAGATATTTACAAAAATGGAAAACAGGTTGCATTGGGCGAGGCAGTTGTTATTGATGATAACAGGGGCGTTCGTGTAACAGAAAATGTAGAAACTACAGAAGAAGAAACTTTCTATAATACAAAAATCATTTATGGTGGCTGCAACACAGAAGCAGAAGAGAAGTTTGGCGAAGGTCGAATCCTTGAACTGCGAGAATGGTGGAATGAACCTGCAAAAGTCATCAAAGACAATAAGGTAATCGCCTATGGAGAAATCTTAGTTATGGACGAGAGCTTCGGCGTTAAGATTACTGAAGTTGTGGAGTAGGGGAGTATCATGAGCAGAACATATAAACTTCACAGGCATAAAGCCCACCGCGATACAAGATATGATAAGCAAAATAAAAGCAGAAAGACAAATTTCCGTATGCTCATCAAAAATCTTTTGAAAAAGAGCAAAGATTATGAGGAAGTAAGTTTTCCTGATGAAAAGTCTATTGTTTCTAAAAAAACAAGTAGCGGTTATTTAAGTCCTCTTGAAACAGAAGAAAGTCTTATAAAAAAGATTCTTGCAATGAAAAATCCGTTATGAATGGTTTTCCTGTAAGACGATGGTGGGTGTTCACACGAATGGATAAAATACTTATACATGCAGCCATTCAAAAAGATTCATCTTTCAAAGGATTTACTGATTCAAAAGATTTAGAACGCGATTATTACTTCCAGCGGGCTTTTGAAATACTTTCCGAAGAAGAATTAAAAGAATGTGTTCATAAATACTTTGCAAGCAAAGGCGGGAAAAAATAACAATTATCATTAAATGATATAGACGTTTGATATCCTTGTAGTATCAGCTGATAAAAAATCAGACTGAAGGAGGATTATATGTCAAAGTGTAAATTTTGTGGTTCATCATCATTTGGAAGCTGCTCGTACAGCCCTCATGGAAAGCATGAACATATTACAGATTCTGGCC
>CAMHIV010000154.1 GCA_946185185.1 uncultured Treponema sp.
GTAGCACCAGCTGCTCAGTTTACAGCTCCTGGACTTTTTAGTGATGAAGAAATTATTCTTGATGAAATTCTTTCTACAGATCCAGATAATCTAACTCCAATGGAAGCTTTAAAACTTGTTTCCCGCTGGAAAAAAACTCTTTCTGGAAAATAATCTGGGAAATTCATTTTTTTACATTTGATATGTAATAAATAAGTGTGAACAGAAAACTATTTGTTTCATATCAGAAATTTCTTTCTTTTGCCCGCAAACTTATGTATGTCGTGCTTCCGGGATGCAGGTGTATTGTCTGCGGTGCCGAAGCCGGGGATTTGCCTGTTTGTAAAAAATGTGCTGAAACTTATTTTGCAGTAAAATCTGTGAAAAGTGGTTTGTGTGCTCATTGTGGAAAACAGCTTATTTCTGAACATAATCTTTGTATGTCGTGCCGGGAAAATTCTGTGTTGATTCATGTTGATTCTGTGTATCCACTTTTTTCTTATCGTTTATGGGCGTCCCTGGCTCTTTGCCGCTGGAAGCTTGACGGAGAAAGGGTGTTTTCTATGTTTTTTGCCGGGCTTTTACAAAAACGCTTGAAGGAACTGTATGCTCTTAAAGGCGATTTTGTAATTGTGCCGGTTCCGCCCAGACCTGGTAAGATTCGGCGTACAGGTTGGGATCAGATTGATGAGCTTTCCAAAATTCTGGAAAATTTTTATGAATTTCCTTTTTGCCGCATTCTGGAACGATATTCTGTCGTAGAACAAAAAAGGCTGGATAAAACAGAACGAATGGAATCAATCGGAAAAAGTTATGGCGTAAAAAGGAATGTTTTTGCTGTTCCAGAACGAATCTGTCTGCTGGACGATGTTCTTACAACGGGTGCGACACTGGAAAGTTGTGCGGTAAAATTAAAGGAGGCAGGTGCAAAAGAAGTCTTTGCGGTAACACTTTTTACTGTGGACAGGTAAGTGCAAAAAAATAATTCTTCCGGGCGGTTTTAATTGCAAAACTCTGATTTTCATTGTATTCTTATAATAAGAGGTTCGTATGGCTACAGGAGATTCTCAGATTCAATTAGTAACTTTCCGTCTAGGAGATGAATTGTATGGTGTTGATATTATGTCTGTTAAGGAAATCGTAAAGATTCAGCCAATCAGACCAATTCCAAATGCACCGTACTATATGGTTGGTATTTTAAATCTTCGCGGAGATATTATTCCAATTATTGATTTGCATAGACGTTTTCACATTGATTTTTCAAATGGTGTGGAAGAACTTGATGAACTGGAAAGTGGATTCATAATTCTCAATATTGATGGAACTCAGATTGGAATTATCATCGACCGTGTTTCCCGTGTTGTTTCTATTGATGTAAATGACGTACAGGAACCTCCTAAGATGATGGGGGGAATAGGAAGCGAATATATTACAGGTGTTTATCGCAATAAAGATAATAGTTTCCTTATTGTTTTGGACATCGTAAAACTTTTTGATCCTAAAGAAATGCAGAAAATTTTGATTGACAACAGAAAATGATACAGACTTACAGTACTACAATCCGACGAAAAGAAATGGATGCAGTATTAACCTGCATGGTTGATGAAAAAATTGGACCTGGCGATTTAAATGCCAGATTCATTCAGCAGATAAAGGAATCGTTTGGTTGCGACGGAGCCGTTGCATTGCGAAGCCCTTTTTCTGCCTTAAAGTATGCCTTAAGAGCTTTAGATTTACCTTTAGGCGAACAGATTATTATTTCGGCTTTGGCTCCAGCCTGGCACTATCAGGCAGTTGTTGATTTTGGATACAAGCCTCTTGTTATTGATGTAGATGAAACAACCGGTCTTGTAACAGTTGATGCAGTTCATGAAGCTGTTAAGGCTGGTGGAAGACTTTTGTTGCTTCACGAGTCAATGGGCATTATGCCGGAAATAGAAGCTATTATTCAGCTTGGAATTCCTGTTATTGAAGATGTTTCGAAATCTGCCGGGGCTGAAGTTCCTATGTTTGATGAAAACGGAAATACATTGCAGCCAAAAAAGGCCGGTTCTTTTGGTATCTTTTCGATTTTGACTCTTGAAGAGCATGATGTTATTACTGCTGGTGGTGGTGCTGTTTTAATGGCTCCTGCCCGCCGGGATTGGATTGTTCTTAAAAAGTTTGTTGATGTTATGCCAAGTACAGAACTTCTTCCTGATATCAATTGTGCTTTGGGATGGGTTCAGCTAAAAGAATTTAAGCATAACGAAATGACTAGAAAGCGTATTTATACTCTTTTTCAGAGAACCTGCATGTCAGGAAAACACAAAATGTTTGTTCGTGGAGCCGGTCTTCCGGTTCAGGAAGTAAAATCAGCAGACGGCGAATCTACCGAAGAAAAATTTGATAATACTTCTACAACATGTTGTTTTCCACTTGTGCTTACAAGTTCATTTAAAGATGTTAAACAGTATGCTGCTAAAAAGGATATAGAAATTCGTTCTGCTTATGAGGATTCTGTAATTGCCTACAAGGAAGAAGAGTTGTCTTCAACTTGTATAAAGGCAAAATCATTGTATCTTCGAACAGCTTTGTTTCCTCTTTATCCAAGGCTTTCACACTCTCAAGTTGGAAAAATTGTAAAAATATTGGGAACTTTGCCATAAAAAATGAAAAATGCTCTTATCGTCGTAAATACTCATAAAGAAGAATCTCTTGTTTTGGGAAACAAGGTTCAGGCGTATTTAAATGCTCGTAGTATAAATGCGTCTTTGTTTTCTTTTGACGGTTTTTCTGATGAGTATCCCTTTGAAGGTTATGATTTTGTTGTAACTTTAGGCGGGGATGGAACTGTTCTGTTTGCGGCAAGAGGTTGTGCAAAACTAGGAATACCTGTTTTTCCCGTGAATTTGGGCGAGTTCGGTTTTATTGCTAGTGTTCAAAAAGAAGACTGGCAAAGGGAGCTTGAGCTTTTTCTGAATGGAAAAGCCCGCATCGTTCAAAGAAGTTTGATTGGAGCGGCTGTAATTTCAGGCTTAAATGGAACTACGGTTTATTCAAGTTATGGTTTGAACGATATTGTTGTTTCCGCAAAAACTCCTTTAAAAACAATTATAATTGATGTTGCTTTTAATTATGTCAGTTTAGGTAAGTTTAAGGCAGATGGAATTATTGTCAGTACACCTACCGGGTCGACAGCCTATTCTTCCTCTGCCGGTGGACCTATAATTGATCCTGAACTTGATTCACTTTTACTTACGCCGATAAATTCTTTTTCACTTTCTTCAAGGCCTCTTGTTCTAAGTCCAAAGGGAGAAGTGGAATTTACGATTCTTCCTTCCAGGGAGCACGAAAGTATTCTTACGATAGATGGACAGAAACCTATTGAACTGCATGAAGGTGACTGCATTAAAATACGACAGCTTTCTGAAAAGGTTAGTCTGGTCGGCTGTACAGCAGAAAGATTTTACGAAGCGTTGCAATCAAAGCTGAACTGGGCTGGAGGGCCTCATGCTTGAAGATATTACTATAAAAGATTTTGCAATAATAGATTGTGTAACTATAGAATTTAACGAAGGCTTTACGGTTTTAAGCGGTGAAACTGGTGCCGGAAAGTCAATTTTGATAGGTGCAATTTCATTTTTACTTGGTGGAAAGGCTGAACTTTCGCAAATCAGGAATGGAAGTCATGAAGCTAGTGTTACTGGAACATTTTTCCTGAAAAATGATAAAGAAGCCCTTACCTGGCTTGATGAACATGGAATTGAAACTGAAAATGATCGCATAATCTTAAGGAGATATGTTCGTGATACGGGAAAATCTGCTGCCTGGATTGGAAATACTCCTGTAACCCGCGCGGATCTTGCTGAATTTTCGTCTTTTTTGGTGGATATTCACGGTCAGCATGAACACCAGTCTCTTATGAAGGTTTCTGAGCATCGAAAGTTTTTGGATTCCCGCGCAAGTATTGTTGATGAAGTTTCTGCTTTTACAGCTTTGTATAATACTTTAATTGAAAAACGAACTCTTCTTAATCGTTTGAATTCTTCTGATGCTGAACGTGCTCGAAAAATAGACATGCTTAATTTTGCGGTAAAAGAAATTGAAGATGCCAAATTAAAAAAAGACGAAGATGTTTTACTTGAAGAAGAGCAGGCTAGACTTTCCGGGTATGAAAAGCTTTTTGCCAGTGTAAAAGAGATTAATGAATATTTGAATGCTTCTGAATCTGGCGTAATTCCTCTATTTAAAAAAATTCGAAAGGAAAGCCAGTCAGTTTCATCACTCGACAAGAGTTTGCAGCCTTTGGATTCACGGCTTGAATCTGCTTTTTATGAATTGAGCGATATTGGTGACGAATTCAGTTCATATGAAAATTCATTAGTTTTTGATCCTAATCATCTTGCTGAAGTAGAAGACCGGCTTTCTGTGATTTATAATTTAAAGAAAAAATATGCTTCATCTCAGAGTGCACCTCTTTCTGAAGTTTTCGATTATTACGAAAATTCAAAAAAAGAACTGGAAGAGCTTGGAAACGGTGAGCAGAATAAAGATGAGCTTTTAAAGATTGTTTCTGAATTAGAGAAAAAAGTTTATCTTGCGGCAAAGGCTATTTCAGAAAAACGAAAAGCTGTTGGTCAAAAGTTGTCTGTTGAAGTTGAAGAGATTTTGAAAAAACTGGGAATGCCAAATACCCGATTTGCAGTAAGTATAAATGAAAAGCCTGGTAATGATATTGAACAGAAATGTGGTCCATATGGAATGGATAATATCGAATTCCTTATCAGTGCAAACCTTGGTTCTGCGCTTTTGCCGTTGAGTAAGATTGCAAGTGGTGGTGAGCTTTCCAGAGTAATGCTTGCGTTGAAGACAATTTTTGCTGCAAATGATACTGTTCAGAGTCTTGTTTTTGATGAAATTGATACAGGTATCGGTGGGGAAGTTGCTGTTGCTGTTGGAAGTCATATGAAAAATCTTGCTGCTGGAAAGCAAATTTTCTGTATTACACATCTAGCGAGTATCGCAGTTTATGCCGATAATCAGATAAAGATAGAAAAAGATGTAGTAAACGGAAGAACGGCTTCTAATGTTCATCCGGTTATAGGCGAGGCTAGGGTTGCTGAAATTGCAAGAATGCTTTCCGGAGATGCTTATTCAACTGAATCCCTTGAACATGCCCGTTCAATGCTGCAGAAATTTTCAGGAGGTTTTTGATGTCTAAGATTTCAGAAGAAACTCGGCTTGAATTTGCCGAAACAGTAAAGCCTTATCAGTCAAAAATTACGGCTATTTTGGGAAAAGAAAAAACTGTTTTGAATTCAATAAACGGCGGAGCCTCGGATTCTGCGTATAAAAAAATAATGCTGTGCGAAGATATGATTTATGTTGCAACTCTTTACATGGCACAGAACAGCCTTTCGCTTAAAATTCTCGGTGTAAAAAATAATGAAGTGTTGAACGAATCCAGAAAAATTATATACAAGGCAATTATCTATCTTGAAGAACTGGTTTCGAATGTAATTGATGTTCCTTATGTTGATTTGGCTGATAAACATGAAACGATTAAAAATTCTACCGTTTTGGAACGCTTCTACCTCATAAAGAAACTTGGTCTTGCAATTAATCTTCTGGAACTTGCATTTGGTGATAACAGTAAGTGGAAGTGGTCTTTTGTAGAACTCGAAGGCCGTTTTGCAACCGTAGCAAAAAACCTTATTGATATGAAAGCTGCCGGAGCCGACTATTTTGATCCTCGTGCAGAAAATTATGAAACAACAATATTGTATGTACGCATGATTCAAAAGCTTCTGGAAAAAGCGGCAAATGGTTACCG
>CAMHIV010000155.1 GCA_946185185.1 uncultured Treponema sp.
TAATGTTGATAGAAAATTCCTGAAATGGGTAGAGAAAGAATTTAAGAAGGGGAAGAACAATGTTTGATAATTTAAATATTGAAAAAGTAAGAAATATTATCAATTTTGTTGGAAATGATTCCTCGTTTAATGGAGATAACACCATTCCAGATTTACAGATAAAGGGTGTAACGGCATTATGCAATATTCTTCATAAAAAACAATATGCTTACTTAGCAGATGAAGTAGGCATGGGAAAAACATATCAAGCTATAGGTGTAGTTTCAATGTTATTGAAAGAAAAACCGGAAGCAAAAATTCTCGTAATTGCACCAAATCGAAATGTTCAAAATAATTGGATAAGCGAAATCAAAAATTTCCAGAAGAATAATTTATCTGATAGAATTGATTTAAAGGTTAAAAGTTTTGAGGAAAGACAGGATTTTATAAAAAGCTTTCAAGAAAAAAATAAAGAGAATATTATTTTAACACGTTTAACAACGTTTTCTACTATAGGAGATTCTATTGTCAGATATGTGTATCCTAATTCCAAATATGAAGAAGTTCCTGTAAAAGTATTGTTTGAATGTTTGTGTCGTGTGACTGAAACTGATAAGATGCCTATTTCTAAAGAAAAATTCGACTCATTTGATGCTGGTAAAATATGTGGTAAATTTTTACGAAAATATACTCCGGATTTTGATTTAGTTGTTATTGATGAAGCCCAAAACTTGCGAAATGAAAATAATGCAACTGTTTTCATAAATTATTGGTTAGGGCTAAAAAGATTTAAAGATTCGAAGGCAACTTCAGTTGGTAATATCTTAACTTGTATACCAAATAAAAATAAAAACAATACAAAATTTCTTTTACTGAGTGCTACTCCTGCACATAGAAATATTGATTCTCTACGGAACCAGCTTCTCTACTTTGAAGAAAAAAGTGATGTACCAGCTGTAGACAAGATTACACATAAGTATCTTTCAGAATTTTTAATTAGACGTTTAAGAACTTATAATAACGAAAATAAATATAAAGTTAGAAAAATTTTGCCGAACAATGTTTCTGAAATATTAGAGAATGATTCTGAGGATGGATTAAAACAAAGGTTATTTCTAGCTCTAATCCAAAGTAAACTTGCAAAAGAAGCTGCAAAAAATAATTCGACATATAAGATTGGTTTTTTGGAAACTTTTGAAAGTTACACACCTTCAGGATTTTTTCACGAAGATGAAGAAACAGGTGAAAAGAATAAAGAATTTGAAAACAATGGTTCTCAAGAAGAAGGTGAAAAAGGAGAAGCTCCTGATAAAAGAATTCTTCAAAATATAAGTAAGTCTTTTTATGATACTTTTGGAGAAGGTAAATATCCACCACATCCTAAGTTTAGTTTCATGGAGAAAGAAATTTCAAATATTATAAATACAAATATTCCTCTTCAAGACGACATTGAAACATTGGCTCCTGATAAGGCAGTTGTATTTGTTCGTAGGCTTGCAACAGTTGATGAGTTAGAAAAAAGGCTTAATTCAATGTATGAGAATCGTATTGTTTCATATTGGGGAAACGAATTTGGAATAAGCAATGCAACCTTTAAGGAAATACGAGATAAATTTGAGGAATTATATAGTGATAAAACAGCAAGAGAACCGGTTATAGAAGATGTAGATGATGAGTCTGAAGAATCTGACGAAATTGAAGGGCTTGGTAGTCGTGGTGATTTAATCAAATGGATGGCCTTAAAAAAACAGCATAAGGGAAGAGGATTTTATTCTGTGTCCAAATTTAAGAAATCATTATTTCGAAATAAATCTAACAGTTTTCTCTTTTCTGAGAACTATTTCAAAGCCTTGTACAAAGACGAAGATATTGAAAATTTTGTTGACGATAATTTTGTAAAAGAAGTAAATGAATATATTGCTGGTGATTATAAACATTACGTTTTGGAATATAGTGGTAAACGAAGGTATAATCCTTCTGAACTTTTGCCGTTATGCTGTTATGTAGCATTAAAACGAAAGGGTGAAGATAAAATTTCTAGTTTTATCAAAGACTTCTATGAGATTGGAGATTCCATAAATAATCAAAATTGTGAGTATTCAAAAATTTTAATAATAAAAACTCTTCAACAAGATTCCATATGGAATCATATGACAGAATATAATGTTATTCTTGCAGACCAAGATCTTTATAAACGAGAAGTACTAAAGGCAATTACAGAGAAATATTTGAAAGCAAGTGAAGCAGTTCTTGATTTTATGTATTGCTACATAAATGAAAAAGACAATGATTTATGCGATGCTATCATGAAACGATTATTTTCTAAAAAATGTTCACATGGTGTCAGAATTAGAAAATTATTTGAAAATGGCAATTTAGTATATAAACAGTTACTAGGTGGAGAATTGATTGAACATGAATCCCAATTAAGAACTGAATTAAAATTTCTCGATTTACAGCAATGGGTAATGCCAGCTACAGGAGGAAACAAAGGCAATGAAGGTTTAATAAAACGCTTTAATACACCATTTTATCCAGATGTTATTGTATGCACTGATGTGTTAAAAGAAGGTATAAATCTTCATCTATTTTGTAATCGCATTTATCATTATGGACTTGCTTGGACGCCAGGAGACCTGGAACAACGAATTGGCCGAATAGATCGCTTTTTCAGTAAGACACATAGAGAACGTACAATTCAAGAAAATCTTTCTGAAAATGAAAAGACAAGAATTGAAGTTAATTATCCTTATCTCGGAAAATCAGTTGATGAACATCAGTTGAAACAAGTTTTAAAATTTAAATTATCAGCAGATCCGTTGCTAGATTCAAAAAGCACTGACCAAAAGGATATACAAATTGATTTAGATGAAAAATCTGTATTGGAATTAGCAACCTTAAAACCAAATGATTCTGATGTTTGCCCTTATTCAGGCGAGGCCTTTTGGGGCAATGACGATGATTGACAAACTGATCTGTAAGGAGAAAATCTATGACCATACAAGAAGAAATCCAAAACGGTGAAAAACTCGACCTGTCTCAATTCCGCGAGAACAACCGCTACAAAGCAAAACTCGCAAAAGGCGGACTCTCTGCCAATATTTGGGACACCTATTCTGCCTTTGCCAATACAGATGGTGGTTTGATTCTTCTTGGGGTTAACGAAACTTTACTAGGCAAATTGCCTACTAAGTTGCCTAGTAATCTTGAAGTGACTTTCAGGGCAATTTGTGAAGATGGCTACGCTTCAAATCAAGAGTTGACAGCTAGGACAAACCAATCGGAACGGATAATTCGTAATCATACTGCAAAATTAAAAGAACTAAACTATATTAAGTTGGGAGATAGTAAAATGAGTTTAAGTGAATATATAATACATATTGCATGAACCATGTTGCGAATGATTTGTATTCAGAATTGAAGTTTTACAAACAGATAAAGAGGACGAAGGAGATTTACAATGACCTTACAAGAAGAAATCCAAAACGGAGAAAGCCGCACATTAGAATACAAAGCAACGCTTCCTCTTGATTCACAAAAATGGGTTAAAACCATTGTTGCCTTTGCAAATGGTGCTGGAGGCAAATTTGTTCTTGGGGTAAACAATCAACGCGAGTTTGTAGGGCTTGCAAAATCAGTAGACCTGTTTGAACTAAAGGATAACATTGCAGATACAATCGGGCAGATGTGCGAGCCGCAGATTATGTTCGACATTACAGCCGAGATGGTGGACGATGCCCAGCTTTTGATTGTGAATGTGTTCCCCGGAAATGCAACTCCTTATTACATAAAGGCTTTGGGAAAAGAAAATGGTACATTTATCCGTCTTGGAGCAACAACACGCAACGCAGACTGGACTGCTTTGGAGGAACTTTCTAACCGTGGCCGCCATGTTTATTATGATGAGTTTGCCTGTCCTAATGTAAAGGTTGAGGATGAAGATATAAAATATCTTTGCAAGGATTTTTCTGAACGTGCAGAGCGGAAGATTACTCGAAAAGATTTGGAAAACCTAAACCTGCTTACAGGAAACAATAAAGACATTGCAACAAATGCCTATGCGATTCTTTTAGGAAAGCATGATTATACATCCCGCATTCAATGCGCCAGATTCCGCGGAACAGAGCGTGTTGATTTTCTTGATAAAAAGGAATATGAAGGTCCTCTTTGCGAGCAGATAGACGGAGCTTATAAATTTGTTCTGAACTATTTGAGCATGGCGGTGGAAATCAATGGCATTGTTCACAAAGAAAAATATGAACTTCCACACAAGGCAATCCGCGAGCTGATTATTAATGCAGTTATTCACCGAAATTATCAAATGAGTTCCAGCGTTCAAGTTGCGGTTTATGATGACCGAGTTGAGATTTCTTCACCGGGAAGCATATATGGTTCTTTGACTCTGGAAGAAGCTTTGTCAGGTCGTTCTTCAATCCGCAATAAAACGCTTGCCCGCACTCTTGAAAAGATTGATGTTCTTGAAGGCTGGGGTTCAGGATTTAAACGCATTTTTGCAGAGTGTGATGAATATGGAGTGGAAAGGCCAGAGTTCCTTGAAATTGGTGATATGCTTCGTGTGAACTTTTACCGTCCTTCGTATAAGCTAAACGGTGATAAAAGTGGCGATAAAGCCCAAAAAACGGCGATAAACTCACAAATCGGCGATAAATCGGCGATAAATCAAAATGTCGGCGATAAATCGGCGATAAACTATAAAGACAAAATCCTGGAATATCTTTCTAATCATTCCGTAGCTCGTTCACAGGATATTGCTTTGTTTATCGGCTTGAAACAATCACGTACAAAAGACTATCTTTCTGAGCTTGTAGAAGAAGGCAAGATTGTTGCTAATGGTGCTAATAGGAACAGGACTTACTCGCTGAGAAAATAAATCTCAAAATTAACTTGACAAAAAAATCTAATTATGTTATAAAATTAACAGATTGATAATTTAATACAAGTGTGTTAAGATTATCTAGGTCAGATAAGAGCGGAGGGGGAAGGAGTTCTTATGGCAGAAGAAAGACAGATTAGCGAGTATGGCGAGTTTTTGAAGCATCTAAGGATTAACAAACACGAGATGTTAAAAAACATGGCAGGAAAACTTGGGCTTAATTCTTCTTATCTTTCTGCCATAGAGAGCGGGAATCGTGATATTCCGCCTGATTTGACTGATAAAATATGTACAGAATATGGTCTTGATGAAGGGCAGCGAAAAGAATTGAAAGAGGCTGAACTTAATACAGACCGTAAGCTCGTGCAGATTGATATGAAAAAAATCAATGAGAACCGTCTTGCAAAAGAGGTTGTGCTTAATTTTGCAGGAAAAGCTGAAAGTCTTACGGATGAACAGCTTTTAGAAATAAAAGCGATTTTAAATCGCTAAGGAGGCAAGCCTATGATTGTGCTGAAAACAAATAAAGCCGCCTAAGTTCTGGTAAAACTTAAACGGCTCTGGTCAAGAAGTTGGATAAACCAATTCTCGAAATGCAATGTTAGAATTATAGTTTATCCTTCTTCTTTTGTCAATCCGCTCTTTTCGGCTACCTGTGTGCTTAGGATAGAAAAGGGCGAAATGGATTTCCGAAATGTCGGAATATTAGAAGATGCGGCTTCTGCGCTAAAAAAGGAAGCCTCTAAAAACTTCAGTTTTTTGAGGCAACTCTGAAAATGCGACGTTTAAAAGCCCGCAATTTCGGGCTTTTAAACTCGGCGGCAACCTCAAATTGTAATTTTAGAGGTTGCCAAAATACAGAAGAAGGATAACATTATGGTACAGATTTATGCTTACCAAAATTCCC
>CAMHIV010000156.1 GCA_946185185.1 uncultured Treponema sp.
TTTGAAAATTTGAGTAATATACCGATTTGACACAAAAGATGCGATTTTTAAAGGATTTTCGCTATTTTGCTAAAATTGAAAACGATTCTCAAATTATTGACTTTGTATTCGAAATTTATTATAAATTGAGAACGAGTTTCAAATTGGAATACAAAACAAAACAACAGAATTTATTACTTGATTTCTTAAATAATTCTGAGCAGAAACATTTTACTGCTCTTGAAATTGCAGAACATTTAAAAGCTTTTGGAATGGCTCGGGCAACAGTTTATCGCCAGCTGGAAAAACTTGTGGATAACGGAATTGTAAATAAGTTTTTTCTGGGCGAAATGGCACCTGCCTGTTTTGAACTTAATCGTGGCGGAGAGCCCTGCGAAGAATCCTGTTTTCATTGCAGATGTGAAAAGTGCGGCAAGTTGATTCACCTTCATTGCGATGAATTAAAAGAAATTGCCGGTCATTTAGAAAAAAATCATGGCTTTGAAGTAAATCCTTTTAGAACAGTTTTTTACGGAATTTGTTCGGATTGTAAATAATATCAGGTGGTTAAGACGTATGAATAAAAGAATTTTAATATTAGTTTCCATTGTATCAGTTTTAAGTTTTTCTTCCTGTACAAAAAAGTCAGAAGTAAAAACTGACGGAAAAATAGGGATTGTTGCAACGATGTTTCCTCAGTTTGATTTTGCCCGTGCAATTGCTGGTGACAAAGCAGAAATTACAATGCTTTTAAAACCTGGCGCAGAAAGTCACAGTTATGAACCAACTCCCCGCGATATGAAAAAAATCCAGAATGCAGATTTGTTCATTTATACCGGAGGAGAAAATGATGTTTGGGCAGATAAAATGCTCGAAAGTCTTGGTGATAAGGTGCCAAAAACTCTGCGTCTTTTGGATTTGGTAGAAGCTGTTGAAGAAGAAATTGTAGAAGGCATGACTTCCGATGAAGAAAAGGAAGAGGGTGATGACACTGAAGAAGAAATTGAATATGACGAACATGTCTGGACAAGCCCTTTGAATGCAAAAAAGATTACAAATGCAATTTGCGAAGAGTTGTGTTCCATTGATTCTGAAAATGAATCACTATATAGAAATAATTGTTCTGCTTATATGGAAGAATTGGAAAAGCTTGATGCTTCATTCCGCGAGGTTGTTGCAAACGGAAATAGAAAGATGCTCGTGTTTGGAGATCGGTTTCCATTCCGTTATTTTGCGGATGAATATGGTCTTTCTTATTTTGCAGCTTTTCCAGGCTGTGCAACAGATGTAGAGGTCAGCGCTTCGACAATTAAGTTTTTAATTAATAAAATTAATGAAGAAAAAATCCCGGTTGTTCTTACTATCGAATTTTCAAACGGTAAGATTGCAGATACTTTGTGTGAAGCAACCGGCGCTGCAAAACTGGAATTTCACAGCTGCCACAATGTTAGTGCGGATAATATTAAAACTGGGGAAACTTATGTTTCTCTTATGAAACGTAATGTTGAAGTTCTTAAAAAGGCTTTGGAATAGGCGAAAATATGTTAATTAAATGCGAAAATGTCTCTTTCTCTTATGAAGGTCGAATTGCTCTTGAAAAGGTCAATTTTGAAGTTGAAGAAGGCGATTATATTTGTGTGCTCGGCGAAAATGGTGCCGGAAAAAGTACTCTTATTAAGGGGCTTTTAAAGCTTTTAAAACCTGCAGAAGGAAAAATTGAATTTGCTGACGGTTTTTCTTCAAAATTCATCGGCTATCTTCCTCAGCAGCAGTCGGTGAAGAAGGATTTTCCTGCAAGTGTTTGGGAAGTAGTTCTTTCTGGAAATGCAAACGCTCTTAATGGACTTCCTTTTTTTAATATCAAGCAAAAAAAACGCACCATGGATTGTCTTGAAAAGCTTGGAATTTCTGAAATAAAGGATAAAAGCTTTAGGGAACTTTCCGGCGGCCAGCAGCAGAGGGTTCTTTTGGCAAGGGCTTTGTGCGCTACCAAAAAACTGTTGATTCTTGATGAACCTGCAAGCGGTCTTGATCCTGTTGCAACAAACGAACTTTATTCGTTGATTCAAAAAATCAACAGAGAAGACGGAATTACTGTAATTATGGTAAGTCACGATATTGAATGCGCAAAAAAATACGCAAAGCAGATTCTGCACCTTGCTTCAAAACAGGTGTTTTTTGGCGATGTAAAAGATTATGCAGAAACAAAAGTCGGAAAGAAATTTTTTGCGGAGGACGAAGAATAATGATTTCGTATTTGGCAGAAATGTTTTCTTACCCGTTTATGGTCAGGGCTTTTTTGGTTGGAACTTTAATCGCACTTTGTTCTTCGCTTTTAGGGGTTTCGCTCGTGTTAAAGCGATATTCGATGATTGGCGACGGTTTGAGTCACGTTGGATTTGGCGCTCTGGCTGTTGCAAAGGTATTTAATATTTCTCCGCTTGGACTTTGCATTCCGGTTGTAACACTGAGTTCCGTTTTTCTTTTGCGCTTAAAATCTTCCAGCAAAATCAAAGGAGATGCGGCAACAGCATTAATTTCTACTTTTGCCCTTGCAGTTGGCGTAATGATTATTTCAATCACCACTGGAATGAATACTGATGTCTGCAATTATCTTTTTGGAAGCATCCTGAGTATGAGCCGCGCTGACGTTACGTTGAGTATAATCATTTCGATTGCGGTAATCGTTATGTTCATCTACTTCTATAATAGAATATTTGCCGTAACTTTTGACGAAACATTTGCAAGTGCCACTGGAACAAGAACTCAGATTTATAATCTTTTGATTGCAATCTTAACTTCACTTGTAATCGTTATCGGAATGCGGATGATTGGTTCTCTTTTGATTTCCAGTTTAATAGTTATTCCTGCAACAAGTGCAATGCGTGTCTGCAAGAAATTCTTTAGCGTTGTAATTTTAAGCACGGTAATTAGTGTTGTCTGTCTTTGGTGCGGACTTTTGATTTCTTATCATGCTGCATTCCCGACAGGCGCAAGTATCGTTTGCTGTGATTTTATCGTGTTTGTAGTTCTTACAGTTTATTCAAAAATCAGAGGAAGAAAATGATTCAGCGATTGCTTCGTTTTTGTGGCATTTTAAGTGTGTTTTTGCTGGTTGCAACAGGATTTTCCGGCTGTTCAAAGAGGATGAAAGGTTATTCTGCAACCTTGCGAAAATCTTCAGATGCGGAGCAGGGGAGTGGAGTAAATCCTGCGGTTGTTTACGACGATGAAGAATTTTTTGATTTAATTGCCAAAATTGAATCCGGCGAATTTGAACCGGAACCTGTCAGACAGCAGGAAATACCTGATGTGCCTCAGCCAATAATCGAAGTTCCTGAAGGCAAAACTATTGAAATAAAAGAAAAATTATTTCTAACCCAAATCAACGACATATATTTCAATTTTGAAAATTACAAAGAAAAGACCATAATTGTTGAAGGAATGTTCACTTTTCTTGAATCCTATGATGGCGATTTGAAATTTCCTGCAGTTTATCGTCGTGGTCCAGGTTGCTGTGGAAATGACGGTTGGGGTGGTTTTATGCTGGACTTCAAGGGAAAGCTTCCTAAAGAGGATGACTGGATTCGCGTTGTCGGAAAACCTTTTATAAGGGAAGAAAATGGATATGAAGATTTGTATTTAAAAGTTTCTTCCCTTGAAATAAAAACAGAACGCGGCGCAGAATTTGTACAGAACTAAGAAAAGATGTATATTAGAAAAGCTGGTGGTTGAGGTGGTCCCTTCGAGAACCTCATGGGCCGATTAGCAACCGCAGTTTATAAAAATTATGAGGCATAAAATGGCAGACGATTGTATTTTCTGTAAAATTATTAAAGGTGAAATCCCATCAAGAACGGTATATGAAGATGACCAAATAAAAGTCATAATGAACATTAACCCATCAACCGATGGACATTTACTAGTAATACCAAAAGAACATATGGTAGATATTAGAGATACCAAAGAAGAAATCATTCTTCATAGTATCCAAACTGTTAAAAATAAAATATATCCATTATTAAAAGAAAGATTGAATTGTGAAGGTTTAACTCTTGCTCAAAACAATGAAATGGGACAAGAAATAAAACACTATCACATTCACTTAATACCAAGATACCCAGAAGATCATGCAGACTTCACATATGATTCAACAAAACTATCAGATCTTGACGAAGTATTTGATAAATTAAAATAAAGACCAGCAATGGTTTTTTTATTGCACGATATTTAAATTTTTGTTATTATTTAATATGTACGGGAGGAAAAATATGAAAACAAAAAAGAGAATAACCTGTATTTGTGCAGTACTTGCTCTATCATTACTTGCAACAGGTTGTGGAAAAGAAATAGAAGTTAAAAATGGTTCAAAAGTAGCCGTTTCTGTAACGGGAGAAAAGATTACCGCAACAGAATATTATGAAAAGATTAAAGAGGACAACATTTCAAAACTAGTAGATATGATTGATACGGGAATGCTTGCAAAAAAATACAAAGAAACAGACGAAGAAAATGATTATGTTAATAAACAAATCGAACAAATCAAATCATATTATGGTTCTAATGAAGAAACATACTTATCCGTAATCAAATCTTATTTTGGTGCATCTTCTGAAGAAGATCTAAAAGTTAAACTAAGATTAGACTATAAGAGAAATAAGGCAATTGAAGACTACATCACTTCTCACCTAACTGATAAAGAAATCAATGATTACTACAAAGATAGTATTACAGGAGAAATCAAAGCAAGTCATATCTTAATCACAGCAGATGTTAAAAGTGATGCAAACGAAGAAGAAAAAGCCAAAGCAGAACAAGCTGCTTTAAAGAAAGCTCAAAATATTATTAAAAAATTAGATAAAGGTGAAGACTTTGCAAAACTTGCTAAAAGCAATTCAAAAGATGAAGGATCTGCTACAAATGGTGGAGACCTAGGTTACTTCCAACCAAATACAATGGTAGAAGAATTCAAAGATGCAGTCATTAAACTAGAAGTAAATAAATATACAAAAGAACCAGTAAAAACTCAATTTGGATATCATATCATTTTAAAAACTGGTGAAAAAGAAAAACCAGAATTAAAAGAAGTAAAAGACACTATTAAAGAAACATTAAAAAATCAAAAATTAAACAGTGATCCTGCACTTCGTTATAAAACACTAATTAGTGTAAGAGAAGAAAATAAGATCAGTTGGAACGATGATACATTAAAGAAAGCATATGATGATTACATGAATCGTCTAATTGAAAATTCACAACAAACAACACAAGCATAAAAAAAAAGAACTATTCATTAGTTCTTTTTTTGTACAATAATTTCGTTTTATTCTTATAAACAAGTTCATAATTAGAATCATATTTTAAATATGTTGCAATAGGATACTTAGAATTTACAAAGAAATAATCAAAATCATATTTCTGAATCATTTTCACATAATCTCCTTGTAACATAGAAATATCTAAATAATCTTCATAATTATAAGAAGTATATAAATCCGCTCTACCATCTATAAATACAGGAATGCCTGCATAAACAAGTTCTCCTCCATAATCATACATGTTATATAATCTCTCAGGACTGACAGTACGAATCTCCTCAATATCTTTCTTTGTTAACTGACTAGCATTAAGCTGCTTCATCACATCACTCGTATGAGTTGTGAATAATAAAAGCAATACCCCACTTAGAATCATCAAAACCCCAGGTGTTCCTGGATCCATTTTTCTTTTTCCAATATAAGGAAAAATAACAAAAGACATAATGATATAAGTATAAGCCCAAAAACGAATACTCTTTAA
>CAMHIV010000157.1 GCA_946185185.1 uncultured Treponema sp.
TTAAGGTAACCGCTGCGGGTTGGTTGATTTGTGAGAGTGTACTATGAAATTACTTGTGATTATTCCTACATATAATGAAATTGAAAATATTTCAAAAATCGTTCCGGAAGTTTTTAAAGTAATTCCTGAAAATGCAGGGATTCTTATCGTTGACGACGGTTCTCCAGATGGAACTGCAAATGCTGTAAAAGAAATGCAGAAAACTTTTGGCGAACGTCTCAGTCTTTTGGAAAGAAAGGAAAAGAGCGGACTTGCAAACGCTTATATCACAGGTTTTAAATGGGGTATGGACAACGGTTATGACGTTCTTTGTGAAATGGACGCAGATTTTTCTCATAAACCGGAATACCTGCCTGAATTGTACAATGCTATTCAGTCAAACGATGTTGCTATCGGTTCACGAAACATTAAAGGCGGTTCTGTTGAAGGTTGGTCTGCACTCCGCAATTTTATTTCAAAGGGTGGTTCGCTTTATTCCCGCATGGTATTGGGCTGTCCTGTTAAAGATTTGACAGGTGGCTTTAATATGTGGAAAAAAGAAGCTCTCGATAAAATCGGCCTTGATACAATCATTTCAAAAGGATATTCGTTCCAGATTGAAATGAAATACAAGGCATATAAAGCCGGCTGTTCAATTAAGGAAATCCCTATTGTATTCCCTGACAGACAGTTTGGTGAATCAAAAATGAGCAAAGGAATTTTTATGGAAGCCCTTAAAGCTGTTTGGAGAATTCGCAATGCTTAAAAAAATTATAAAGTTCGCCGTAACTGGCGGACTTGGAACAGTTACCAATCTGATTCTTTTTACACTTCTTGCAGATTTTCTAAAAATAGAAGCTCATGCAGTAAGTGTTTTCTGTTTTATTATTTCATGTACGCAGAACTATATTATTAATCATATCTGGACATTCAAGGTTGAAAACAAAGGCGAAGGTTTATCTGTTAAACTATGGGGTAAATTCCTTGCAGTTTCGATGGTAGGTTTCCTTGTAAACTTCCTTGTTTTTTCAATCCTGCTTCATACTTCCGACTGGAATTTTGTTATTTTCGAAAAAAACTTGAGTCTGAAAGTAATTCCTCAGGGAATTGGTATTTTAGTCGGAATGGTATTTAATTTTATCTTTTCCAATTTTATCGTATTCAAAAGAAAACCGGAGGAAAAAAATGACTGAAAAAGTAAAGAAGATTTTTTCATTCAGAACAGTTCTTTTGTGCGGAATCGCAGCTTGTCTTTTGTGCATTATTCCGTTCAGTAAGGATTTAATCGTAAAATTAATGGAAACTTTTGTTCTTCATCGTGAGCTTCGTGATTTCCAGAAGTGGAATGATATTCTTGTTCATTCAATGACTTTCTTTGCTTTAATCGGTGTTTTCTGGTTTTTCTTCCAGTATGTGAATAAAGGTAAAGAGATTTGGAAAAGCCTTTTCAAAACTGCAAGCGATGCTTTTAAAGTTGAAAACGCATTAAAATATCTGATTGCGATTGCCGTAATTTATTTTATTGCCTACTCTGCTTTAATCCGCGCCAATTACGAATATGCTGATGATATTCGCCGCTGCTATGCAGGACACAAGGCCTGGGTTGGCTGGAGCCGTTATGTATCAGAAATTCTTGCGGTTTTTCTTCACACTAATTTCTTTATCAATGATATTTCTCCAATCACTCAGCTTTGGACAATTGTTGTTCTTACAATAACATCTTTCCTTCTGGCTTATATAGTTACAGAAAAGCAGCTTACAAAGCTTTCTGTTGCAGTTTCTACAACAGCAGGACTTTCAATTTACTTCCTTGCAAACTTTTCTTACAAGTATGACTGTCCTTATATGGCTCTTTCAATGCTGTTTGGACTTCTTCCATTCCTGTTTACAGAAAAGAAAACTGACTACATTTTTGCGTCCTTTATTTCATTGATTCTTGTTTGTACTTCATATCAGGCCGCAAACGGTATTTATATTATTCTTGCAATTTTTACTGCATTCAAAATGTGGCTCAAAAATAAAAAGGTTTCGGAAATTGCAATTTTTGCAGGTATTTCCGTTGCCTGCTACGTAGTTGCACTTGTTTTCTTCCGCTTCTTCCTTATGAATCAGTTTGATTCTTCTTTGGATTCAAGAGGAACTGAAATTGCTACCGGAATCAAAGCTTTGAACATGCTGAAGGAAAACTACAAGTTGTACGCAATGTATACAGTAAATCTTTGCGGAAACACCTGGATAAAAGCCCTTCTTATCTTATGGACAGTTCTTTTCCCTGTAACTTCAATTGTAAACCGCGGAAAAAGAGCAATCTGGTCGACAATTATCATGTCGCTTGTAGTGCTTTTTGCAATGTTCTCTTTGACCATGGGTGCATATCTTGTACTTTCAGAAGCTTTGATTACAAACCGAACTTTTCTTGGTTTTGATATTTTCATTGCAATTCTTGCCATTTATTCTGTCAGCGGTCTTAAAAATCCATTAAATGTAAGACGCTTTATTGCTGTTATGGCAGTATGTTTTGTTTATGGACTTATCGTTGAAGCTGTTGTATACGGTAACTTTATTCAAAAGCAGAAGGAATATGAAAATTTCCGTTTTGCAATTCTTGCAAATGATTTGAGTAAAATAGTTGATTTTGACCAGCCGAATTCAATTTATATCGGCGGTGTTACCGGTATGCCGGGAAAATCAAGAATGGAACGTCTGAACTATCCTATTGGCGCAGGTTCTGTTTCTCCTGTTCTTACAAAGTATATTATCAAGGGTTATAACATGGATTTTGAATTCCTTAGTGAATATACTCTTGCAGAACTTGATACAATTCCTGAAGTTAAAAAGCAGTTAACAGATCTTCCAATGATAGAAGACACTTTCTATCATACAATTTATGGAAAAGGAAACCAGTATTACGTATATCTCAAATATCCGATGATAAATGAGTAGGTTTTTTTAATGGCGGAATTCCTCTTCTATCTTGTTATATATCCGATTCACCTGCTTATTGAGCTTTCGTATAGAATATGCTACGAGCTCTTTAAGAGTGCCGGATGCAGCATCATAGGAGTAAGTTTCGCCGTTACACTTTTGTGTCTTCCGCTTTATGATATTGCCGAAAAATGGCAGAAAATTGAGCGGGAAACACAGGCGAAATTAAAAGATGGGATTAAACGGATAAAATCGACTTTTCATGGTGATGAACAGTATATGATTTTATCCACTTTTTATAGGGAAAATCATTATCACCCGATGATGGCTTTGCGTTCATCACTGGGGCTTATAATACAGATTCCTTTTTTTATCGCGGCTTATATTTTTCTTTCAAAAACACTGGACTTAAACGGCTACGATTTTTTCTTTATTTCTGATTTTTCTAAGCCTGATTCAATTATCCGTCTAAACTCTCTGGGAATTCAATTAAATCTGCTTCCAATTCTGATGACTCTAATAAATATTGTCGCAGGAGCTATTTATACCAGAGGCTTTGAACTTCGTGAAAAACTTCAGATTTATGGCATGGCACTTGTTTTTCTTTTGATTCTTTACGATTCGCCGTCGGGGCTTGTGCTTTACTGGACAATGAATAATATTTTTTCGCTTGTAAAAAATATTTTTTATAAGTTGAAAAATCCCTTAAAAGTTTTTCGACTCCTTATGACTTTGTTATTCACCATTATTGGCGTATTTGTGTTCATAAAAATGAAGCCGTATCAGTCTGTTCCTGTTTTTTTTCTGGCTGCAGTAACATTTTTTTCGCCAAGTCTGGTAAAGCTTATAAATCTTCTTCAGAATTCAGTTTTCTGCCAGATTAATTCTGACCGTAAGCTTTGTTTTTCTGTTTTTATAATTTCTGCGCTAAGCCTTACTCTGCTTTCTGGGCTTGTAATTCCTTCACTTTTAATAAAATCCTCTACCCAGGCGGATATTCTTCGCCATTATATTTTATTTATGTCTGCTTTTTGGAATGCACGGGACTATTTTTACTCTGGCCTCTTGTAATTTATTTTTTATACGGAAAAAATGTAAGAACTACCCTTGCCTCTCTTTTTTATGTCATTTTGATTTGCAGCGTAATAAATACTTTTTGCTTTCAGGGAAATTATGGTAATATTTCGGCAGATTTAGTTTTTACTGAGCATAAAGAAATTAAGCCTGAATTAATTCCTGCTTTTATAAATATTTTAGTTCTGCTTCTTTTTGCAGCTTTTTCGATTTTTTCTTTGTGGAAAAAGTTTTTTATAACAAAAAGTATTTCGGTTATTCTTTTTATTACGCTAAGTGCAATTTCAGTTTTGAACTGTATTTCAATTCAAAAAAACTTTCAGAATACTCCAAAGCCTGTTCTTCAGGAAGATAAAATTGAACCTGTTTTTTCGCTAAGTTCTTCTGGGAAAAATGTTGTTGTTTTGATGCTTGATAAGGCTCCCGGCTATTTTGTTGATACAATCTTCAATATTCGTCCTGAATTAAATTCATCTTTTGAAGGTTTTACTTTTTATCCGGATACGGTTTCGTTTGGAAGCTGGACTATACAGGGGGCTCCGGGCTTGTACGGCGGTTATGAATACACTCCCTGGGAAATGAATGAACGCCGGGAAATATCCATGCAGGAAAAACATAACCAGGCGCTTAGACTAATCCCTGAAATTTTTGAAGAAAATGGGTTTGATTCATTTTTGATTGATCCGCCTTATCCGAATTATGATGAATCTCCTGTTTTTTCATTTTTAGACGGTTCAAAAGTAAAGCCTCTTGTTCTTACAGGAAAATACAGCGATATCTGGTATCAGGAAAATGAATACGAAAAAAAGCCTGTAAAAAGCAACCGCATAAAAAGAAATCTTATGTGGTTTAGTATTTTTAAAATTTCACCGCTATCGCTGCGTTCTGTAGTTCATTACAAGGACTGGTGGTCAAATACCGTAAATGTTGTTGAAAGCACTTCTGATTTTATCGATAGATTATCGGTTCTTGATTATCTGCCTGAATTGACTGAAATTAAAAAAGGAAAAGGCAGTCTTATAGTTATGGATAACGAATCTACTCATAATCCAGGTTTTGTTAATGAAAAAGATTGCCGTCCGACAGAAAAGAATTTTTCCGAAATTTTACAGGCAAACCATCCGTTTGGTATAGATCCCGGATTCCATGCAATGATTGCTTCCTTTTGCAGGCTTGCAGAATGGTTTGATTATTTGAAAGAAAATGGGGTGTATGACAATACCAAAATAATCATTGTTTCAGATCATGGGTCTTATCAGAATATGCCGGTTTTTTCTGAACAAAATAAAAACCTGAAATTGCCGCGAAATATTGAATGGTTCAATCCTGTTCTAATGGTAAAGGATTTTAATTCATCCGGAAATCTAAAAATTAACCGGTCTTTTATGACTCAGGCAGATGTTCCTGCAATTGCTTTTGAAGGGGCCGTTTCAAATCCTGTGAATCCATTTACTAATAAAAAAATACGTACACTTTCTCTTTCTGAAAAAAATGAAAAAGCAAAAATTTCATTCAGCAAAGCAAATAAAGTTCTGGCAACAGAAAATAATGGGTTTATCATTTCTGATGATGAATGGTATTCTGTGAAGGACAGTATATTTGATACGGAAAACTGGAAAAAACTAAAGGTTCATAATGGAGAACTGGAGGAATAATATGTTGAATTTTCTTTATGATTTGTCTGCTACTCAACCTTCACCTGAAAGTAAATTTCATGGCGGCGGAGAATATGGTGAAGTACTTTTCTTTAAACTTCTTGAGT
>CAMHIV010000158.1 GCA_946185185.1 uncultured Treponema sp.
TTAGTCTCAAGTTCCTGAATATATTTTCCTTCAAAATTAGAAATGCCGATTGAGCAGGCTTTTCCCTCTTTCAGAGCCTTTTCCAGCTGACGGTAGCCTGCAAGCCAGTTTCCAGCCGGCTGATGGATGTAAAGCAGGTCAACATAATCTACTCCAAGCCGCTCAAGAGTTTCGTCTACAGCGTTCGGGTTTTCGTATTCTGACGGCCAGAGTTTTGTAGGAAGAAAAACTTCGTTTCTTGCCACGCCGCTTTCCTTGATTCCCCGACCAACAGCGCGCTCGTTTACATAAGCGTTAGCTGTGTCTATAAGACGGTAGCCCATCTTAAGAGCCTCGCGGGTGCTCTTCTGTGCATCTGCCGGTGAGAGCATAAAAGTTCCAAGTCCGATGTATGGACATTTTATTCCATTAGATAAAGTTACATATTCCATATAAAACCTCCGTATGTATTATGCGAGTTTACGCGTAGCGGAAACTCGTCAAGTTCGCGTCAGCGAACGACATTCCATTGTTTAATTTGATTGTCTGCATGTTGAGTCTCCTGTCATTCCGAACTTGATTCGGAATCTTAATCTTGCTTCAAATATAACATGGTAGTCCGCTTTTTCAATGGGCAGATTTCTATTTTATGCGGGATAAGCGACAGATTTAAGAAATGTGCCTAATAATGAGCGTAGGGCGTATATGAATAAATTGGGCGTTCCCGCCACAAGTGGCGGTCGGGCTTTCCGCTATTCCGCTATCGCTTCAGCCTCCTCACTTCGTTGCGGTGGCCGCCTTCGGCGTGGCTACAATCCCTAACGCAAAAAGATGCCTGACAAATTAAAAAATCCCCTGTCGGAGCTGGCATCCCCCTCCGCTCAGTCATTGTCGGGCTAGACCCGACAATCCCATTGCTCCCGAATGCCTGCGGCGTGGCTCCAATCCCTAGCCTGGAAAGCATAAAAACGTGTAAAATCTCACCAAAAAAATGCTTAAAAATGTGTAAAATTAAGCGGAATCCTCTTTATTTTTGTGTAAAAATTCCGTAATATTCATGTATGTATAGGAAGGCTTTGCTTAAACTTGCAGAATGGAAATCCTCATCCCGAAGAAAACCTCTTGTTTTGAAAGGTGCCCGTCAGGTAGGAAAAACCTGGCTTATGAAAGAGTTTGGCAGACTGCATTATGAAAAAACTTTTTATTTTTCTTTTGAAAAAGATGTGGAGCTTGCAAAGATTTTTGCCACTAATAAAGATCCTTACAGAATAGTTTCGCTTTTGGGAACAATCAAGAATGATAAAATCGAAAAGGAAAAACATCTGATAATTTTTGATGAAATTCAGGAATGTCCGGATGCACTTAATTCCTTAAAATATTTTTGCGAAGATGCCAATGACTTTCACATAGTCGCCGCAGGGAGCCTTTTGGGAACATTGCTCTCAGAGCCGATGAGTTATCCTGTTGGAAAAGTTAATCTTCTAAATGTTTATCCTATGGATTTTGAAGAATTCCTTGGAGCGGTAAATCCGTCCCTTTTAAAATATCTTGAAGAAACTCCGCCGCAAGAAATCATCGAGATTCAGCATACAAAACTTATAGAGCAGTATCATGATTATCTGATAGTCGGCGGCCTGCCTGAATGTGTTGCAAGCTGGGCAGATGAAAAAAATTCCGGAATCGTTTCGCAGATTCAAAAAGAACTCCTTTCCTTGTATGAAAATGATATTGCAAAACATAATAAAAAAATCGATGCAGGGCGTATTTTACTTGTGTTCAAAAGCCTTGTGACTCAGCTTTCCAAAGAAAACGAGAAATTTATATACGGTTGTGTAAAACAGGGTGCTCGTGCCCGCGAATTCGAGGTGGCTATAGAATGGCTTGTAAGTGCAGGGCTCGTTCTTCGGATTTATGATGTAAAAAAGCCGGAAAGCCCGCTAAAAGTATTCGAAGATTTTTCAAGTTTTAAGCTTTTCTTTTTTGATGTAGGGTTAGCAAAATGTGCTGCACAGGTTCAGAATAAACAGATTGTGCTTGATTCTGATTTTCAGTTCAAAGGTGCTCTTACGGAAAATTATTGCTTGCAGCAGTTTCATTCAAATCTTGAAAACACCATTCATTATTACTCACCTGCTCAAAATTACGAAGTGGATTTCCTTTTACAGGATGAAATGCAGATAATTCCAGTTGAATGCAAGGCAGGCGGAAATGTAACATCTGCCAGTTTTAAGCGCTACCGAAGGGAAGAAAAACCGGAACTCGCAATAAGATTTTCCACCCTGCAATACAAAAAACAGGAAGACATGATTAACATGCCTTTGTATCTTGCCTGCAGGATTAATAAAGAAATTAAATAGGAGATTCTTTATCTGGGGGCTCCCCCTTCGCTCTGTCATTGTCGGGCAAGACCCGCCAATTCCATCGCTTCGGGGTCGGGCTTTGCGCCATTCCGCGCTAACCGCGCTCCATTCGTCCGCTCAGTCATTCCGACAAAAGCAGGAATCCCTTCGCTCCCGAACGCCTGCGGCGTGGCTCCAATCCCTAGCCTGGAAAAACACCATACAAATGGAGCAAAAACACGGTGAGTTTTGAAAAAATCTCCGTATGTTTCTGAAAAAACGTCGTATGTTTTAGGAGAAAACTCGGCGTGAATTTTTGGCGGAAGGAAGGAGAAAACCAATACTTTTTTTAGTTTTTGTGGTATAATGATTGCCGTTATATTGGGATAATTGTTTTTTGGAGGGGAGCGAATTATATGAATACGCTTACAGTAACAGCTGATAAAAAGAACTATATAAAACAATTGCATTTTAATCTGTGGGATTCTAAAAAAAACAATTTGCATTTTCTTGATATTGGAATTTTGTGTAAAAATGAGAATTTCAACATTGAAATTAAACTCCCGAAAACAGAAAGACTTCCAGCTTTGATAGATTTGACTTCAAAATTTAAGGACAACATTCCTAATGCAATATTCAATGCATCTGTTGATATTGAAGAAAAGAATAAAGTTAAAATTTTAAAGCTGGAAAATAATGAACGATATTGTCTTTCACCTATTGATACGAGCAAATGTATTAATAAAGACAAGTTAGATATATCTGTTGAAAAACTTTTAGATTCAAAAACAAATGCACCTATAGCAGAATGGCGATATTATCGATTTAGAATTACAAATTTCGATTTATCGAAAGCTATTGTTGAGGTGGATTCAAAGAGCAAGTCTTTTGAAAGCAGTTTTACGGCTTGTAAAGTAGTAGATTTTAGAATAAACGATTCAAAATTATTGCCTGTTCTTGAAGCTCAGAAAATTGCTTCATCAGCTGATAAATTTGAAAAAATCCATTTTCTTTATATAACTGATATAAACGAAGATATTCAGCTTGCAGATGTAAATTATACTTCTCGCTTTTTGGAAAGAGAGATTTGGAATGATTATTTAGATTTGGATGAACAGAAACTTGACATGATTGCTTATCATTTACGGCAAAAAGACACTTTATCTGCCAACTTTTTAATTAAATGTAACTATACAAAAACATCAATTGGGCATTTAATCGTTTATGCCTTAATTGTAATTGCTCTTGCACTTATTGCAAATCATCTTCCAACACTTTTGAAAGAGATTTTCATTTTTCTAAAATCGATTTTTGTAAAGGGGTAGGCGTATGAATATACTTATCGATACAAATATTTTTATCCCTTTAGAACTAACTTCTCTTTCTGATATGGAGCCTGAAACGCATTCAATAAATGAATTGTATCGAAAAGCAAAAGAAGTTGATTATCATGTATTTTTGCTTGATACCCAGAAAAAAGATGTTGAAAATGATAAAAATGAAGAACGAAAAAGACTTCGCCTCGTAGCCTTTGAAAAATATGAGCTGCTTAAAAATGTCAAGACGACAGATATTATAAAAACAATTTTTCCCAATATTCCAGAAGATTCTCATGATTTTATTGATATAGCTCTGCTGAATGCCGTTTGTGCGAATGCAGTTTCTATTCTTGTAACAAATGATGAGGGAATCCATAAAAAAGCAAAAAAAATCGGAAAAGAAGATTTCGTTTATTATCTTGCGGATGCATTGGATTTTATTAATCAACAGCTTCCTCAAAATTTAAAAGTCGATATATCCCATCCGGTCATAAAATCCGAGAAATGCTACAACATAAACATTAACGACACCTTCTTTGATAGCCTGCGGGCTGATTACGATGGTGAAAAATTCAACAATTGGTTTAAAGAAAAATGTCAGAACGGACATCGTGACTGTCTTGTAATTCAAGATAATGACAAAATGGTTGGTCTGTGCATTTATAAATTTGAAGAACCTTGCTATGGAATGAATGGAAAAATCTTGAAAATATGTACTTTTAAATTATCCGTATCGGGTAATAAGCAGGGAGAATTGCTTCTTCGGAAATTGTTTGATTATAGCTATATTTCCGAAGTTGACTGGATTTATGTGACAGCTTACGAAAAAAATTATATCTGCCAGTTTTTTGAGAATTTTGGCTTTGAACGATATAATAAACTAAAGGAAGATTCTGGAGAGTTGATATTCAGAAAACAAATGAAACCTTGTTCCGAAGATTATTTAAGACTTGCCCCATTGGATTTTGACATACGATTTTGTCCCCGCTATTTTAATACGGAGCAGGATGCCTTTCTAGTGCCAGTCATTTCATCGTATCACAATATGTTGTTTCCTGAGGCAATAAAGGAAAATTCGCTGTTTCCTCAGCTAGATTATATGGATTCATATTCTAATGCGATGCGAAAGGCATACTTGTGTAAAAGCAATACAAATCTTGTACAAGCAGGTTCAATTCTGTTTTTTTATAAATCTCATGATGTCGGAACGATAGAAACTTGTGGAATAGTTGAGCGGGTAGAGCGTTTAAGAAATCCAGATGCAATTATTTCGTTGACTGGAAAACGTACTGTTTATCAAAGGAGTGAGATAGAGACTATGTGCAAAGGCGAAAAAGATATTCTTGTGTTACTTTTTCGTCAGACGGAAGGTTTTTCAAAGGAAATACATTTCAGCGAGTTGCAGAAGCAAAAATTAGTGGGCGGAGTCCCGCAGTCAATAACAAAACTAAGCGAGGAGGCAAAAAAATGGATTCTAAAGCAACGACCGTTCTGATTTCTATTCATCCAAAATATGTTGATTTGATTTCTGCAGGAAAGAAAAAAATTGAATTCCGAAAGAGTAGTTTTTCCCACCCAATAAAGCGTTTTGTCGTGTACTCAACTGCCCCCGTCAGCAAGGTTGTCGGTTTTTTTGATGTTGACTCTATCGTATGTGACTCCCCTCAGAAACTTTGGGAAACTTACGCAGCCGTTGGTGGAATCGAACAGAATGATTATTTTGATTATTATGCAAATAAATCAATGGCGGTTGGTATCCGCATAAAAAATTATACTCCGCTTTCAAATTCATTCAATATTAAAATGTTGAATATGACACCTCCTCAGTCATATAAGTATCTGACTGACAGAGAGTTTGATTTGGTGAGAGATTTAGGAAAAATAGGCTAGGAGATGTTTATGACCCCAGAAGACCAAGAATTCTCCGACTTTATGACCGAAGCCACCCAAAAAGCAATGGAACTTCGTCAAAAATATGATAAACTCTCCGAAAACAACAAGCGTAAGTTCCTGTTTTACATCGAGCCAATGGTTCGGGCAGGAGGAACGCAAGCGTTTATGAGTCAGATGAATATTTTATTTAACACAGGAAA
>CAMHIV010000159.1 GCA_946185185.1 uncultured Treponema sp.
ACTTTGGATAAGCTAAAAAACATAAATGAAACTCTTGCAAGTACTCTTGAACCAAAAATTCCAGGAGTTGAAAGTTTAAAGTGGTCAGATGTTTTTAAAAAGGTTTCAATTGCAAGTAATAATGACATTCCTATTAATAAGCGTGGTAGTGGTGTTAAACGACTTATATTATTGAGCTTTTTTCAGGCAGAAGCAGAGAAAAAGAAAACTGAATTTAATAATAGAGGTATTATTTACGCTATAGAAGAACCTGAGACATCTCAGCATTATGAACACCAACGACTGCTTATTGATGCCTTAAAACGTTTGTCTTCAAATGATGACACTCAAGTATTAATAACAACTCATAGCTCTGTTATTGTAAAGGAACTTGATTTTGATGATATTCGAATTATTGATGAAGAAAGTGGTTCGAAAATAATAAAATTAGTTGAAACTCATTATTTACCTAATCCATCATTAAATGAAATTAATTATCTTGTGTTTGGAGAAATTTCATCTGAGTATCATGATGAACTTTATGGTTATTTGCAGACACGAGCTATTGATGAGGATTTAAAAAATTCTTCTCAATTTAAATTCGATGATTGGCTTGAAAAACATGGCTGTCTAAAAGAACGAATATGGAAAAAAGTTGAAAAAGATGGTTCTATAAGTCCATGTAATTTTACCTTGGCTACTTATATTCGAAACAGAATACATCATCCAGAGAATACAAATAATGTAGTAGAAACCATTGATGATATTAATAATTCAATTACCGCGTTGCAAAATGCTATAACTTCTTTAGTTTAAGGAATAAGGCTATGTCAAAGTTGAAACAATACAACGGCAGATTTTGCGAATACGATTTTGAGAATGTCTTCATCCAGTATCTTGAAGATGCTGGATGGACTTATCAAGCAGGAGATGATATTGCTCGCTCAAAACTGGATGAAACTCTTATCCTTGAAGATTTGAAATCGTTTTTAAAAGACTCTAATCCTGATTTGCCAGACGAAGATATTACCCAAATCTGCGACACAATGCGTCTTCTTGGTGGTCAGAGCGAATTTGAAACTTTGCACAAAGCCTACAATCATTTTATTGATGGGCTCCAATTTACTGGTAGTGATGGAATTCCTCGCACAATAAACTTTATCAATTTTGACAATGTGGAAAAAAATATTTTTAAGGTTGTAAATCAGTTCACCGTAGAATACATAAATAACAACGAAAAGAAAAATCGCCGTCCGGATGTTCTCCTTTATGTTAATGGATTCCCGCTTTGTATTATTGAGCTGAAAAATCCAGCTGATGACAAGGCAACGATTCACGATGCATTTGAGCAGATTACCGTCCGTTACTGGAGAGATATTCCGCATCTTCTTCATTACTGTCCTTTGGCATGTATCAGCGATGGTGTAAAAACTAGACTTGGCACTGTAAAAACCCCTTATGAGCATTTTTATACATGGCGGCGAATTAACGATGACGAACCAATTGCAGATTCTTCTTTAGATGAATTTGAATGTCTTGTATACGGTGTTTATTCTCCTGCAAGATTCCTTGAAATATTTAGAGATTATGTCTACTTTCAAGATAAAATCTTTGATGCAAATGAAGTTGAAATTGTCTGCCGTTATCCTCAGTTTTTTGCTACAAGGCTTTTAAGAGAAAGCATAAAAAAATCAGTAATCACCCATAGTGGAAAAGGCGGAACTTATTTTGGCGCCACTGGCTGTGGAAAGACTTATACGATGGCATTTTTGGCTCGTCAGCTTAGTCTCCGTTGTACAAAAGAACTTGGATCTCCAACAGTTTTAATGATTGTAGACCGCGAAGACCTTCAGAAGCAGGGAATAAAATTATTTGGAAAATCAAAAGAATTCTTAAGCCTCGGAGAAGTAAAAGTTGTAAAGACTAGAAAAGAACTTAGAGATGAATTAAAGATTCGTGAGTCCGGTGGATTTTATATTACGACAATTCAGAAATTTTGTGACAGAAAAGATGACCCGATTGGTTTGATAAACGAAAGAAACAATATCATCTGTTTTAGTGATGAAGCCCATAGAACTCAGCTGGAAAATGCAAAACAAATTAAGTTCACCAAAGATGCAGACCAGAATATGAAAGCCTTAGTTTCAAAACCCTATGCAAAAGTTCTTAGAGAAGCACTTCCGAATGCAACTTTTGTCGGTTTTACAGGAACTCCAATCGATGAGACATATCAGACTTTTGGAGAAGAGATTGACCGCTACACAATGGATCAGGCTGTTGCGGACGGGCTTACAGTTCCAATCAAATACCATCCCCGCATTGCAAAAGTTCTGGCAGATCCAAAAACCGTCGCTCAGATTGAAGCTTATTACAAAAAGTGTGCGGATGAGGGAGCAACAGCAGAAGATATAAAAGCAAGCAAAGAAGCCATGAGTTCTATGGAAATTATTCTTGGAGAACCTGGAAGACTTTCAAAACTTGCAATTGATATTCATGATGATTTTACCAGTCGCTGCGAAAAAGATCCGGATCGTGTTCAAAAGGCAATGATTGTCTGCGCAAACAGAAAAATTGCTTATGACCTTTTGTGTCAGTTCAAAGAAAAATATCCCGAATGGTTTGTAGAAAAAAAGCATCCTGATGGAATGAAAGTGGATGCCGAAAAACTTTCTGAACTTAAGGATATGCCATATATTGCAATGGTTGCAAGCGTCGGTTCAAATGACAAAGAAGAAATGTACAATTATCTTGGCGGTGTAAAAAACGATGAACGCAGTGACAAACTTGACGTTGCATTCAAGCAGCCGGAATCAAACCTTCGCCTTGTTATTGTAGTTGATATATGGATTACTGGCTTTAGCGTTGATACTTTGACTTATATGTATAACGACAAGCCTCTTCAAAAGCACGGACTTATTCAGACAATCAGTCGCGTAAACAGAAAATATCCGGGAAAAGAATTCGGTCTTATCATCGACTATATCGGTATTCGAGAAAATATGCTTGAAGCAATGAAAGTGTATGGTGGAGGACAAGGCGGAAAAGGCCCTAGCGAAGATGACATTGAACAGGCAACTGAAATCTTCCGAGAAAATCTTGAAATCATAAAAGCGCTTTTCAAGGAATTTGATTTGAGTCCTTTTATTGATGTAAGCACAACTGACATTCAAAGATACAAACTTTTGAATTTAGCCGCAGAGTATGTTTATAAATCTACAGAAGAATTGAACCTTGAAAACAAGGGAACAAAAGCAGCAAAGAAAGTTTCTTTCAAAACATATTTCTTGAAAATAGTAAAAAGACTTAGAGCCGCTTACGATATCTGTCAGCCTTCAGGAGAGCTTTCAGAAGAAGAGTCTGCATTGGCTCAGAGCTTTATGGCCATTGCTGGCTTTGTTCGCAAGATGAGCGGAACGACCGATTTGGATACAGATTCCATGAACAAGTATGTGGCAAAAATGGTTGAAGAGGCTCTTAAATACAGCAATGTTGAAAATATTCTTCAGGAAGGTGACCAGGTAGATATTCTTGGCCCGGAATTTTTGGAACGCCTTTCCGATATAAAAATGCCTGCAACCCGGCTTGAAGTTTTGATGAAGCTCCTCCGAAAGAAAATTACTGAATATGGAAAGGTAAATAAGGCATCCGCAAAGAAATATAAAGATATGCTGGATGAAACGATAGCTCAGTATCACGATAGAAGAAAAGCTCTTTCCGCACAGGAAGCAGGAGACACTCAGGATGTTACAGCAGACCAGATTATTGCAAATGCAACATATCAAGCAGAATCAATTCTTAAAGAATTAAATGAAGACAAAGAACGCTTTAGAAAACTTGGACTTACATTTGAGGAAATGGCTTTCTACGACATTTTGATAAAAATGCGTGATGAAAAAGATTTCGAATATGGCGAAGATGTTTTTGATGCTGATGTCGGCATTATGATAAACAAGAAAATCCAGAAGCTTGCTAAGAAAATAAAAGAACTAATTGATTTGAAATCAAGTTTCACCGATTGGCTGAACAATACAAATGTCCGCAACCAGCTCAAATCTGATATCAAATTCTGTTTGTTTGATAATGGATACCCACCGATTTATTCTCAGGATGTATTTAATCAGGTAATGGAACAGGTGGAGAATTACAAGACTTATGAGGATGAGTAAAAAATGACTAAAGAAAAACTAGACCCGCGCATTATCCGCACAAAGGAAGCGATTCAGACGGTTTTTAAGCAGATGGTCTGTGAGTAAAACCGCCATTGAATACTGAGTGCGGCCTGTTGCAGAAAGAAGGCGTTCAGTAAGTGACTGCAGCATAAGACCGAATGAAAAAAACATTACGATGGAAGTATATTCTTTTCCAAGAGCTATGATTTCTTTATTAGAGGTTTGGAGCCGGAAAAAAGGCTTCTGAAGCAAAAATACCGGCAAGAAGGAAAATCAGATAAAGAAGGGTATTTACACCGATTGCAAGTCCAAAAGAAAATTCTACCATAAGGGAAGATGCGGGTGCCCCTAGAGAAATTGCCGTAAGGGCTGCATTACCAAGCCTTCTCATAAAGATTGAATCTACAAGGTTATAAAGCGAAGAAACCAGTACGGAAAAAATCATGGAAAGCGCCATCTTAAAAAGAAGTTTTCCTTCGCTCATGCTCCCCATGATATTTTCTGTTCCCAGTTTTTTTTCCATTGAAGGATCCTGTGCACTTGCAAAATAATGGGCAAGTGTCTTATAATTTTTCATATAAACCTCCAACACAAAAGCCTTTTCAGATTTTTTATCTTCTACCACATTCATGCAGCCATTTTTCTGTTTCATCATATTTATTAAACCTTGGATTCCATTTTTCTCCCCAGATTGTCTGCATGTCGTAAACATCAGGATTACTGGTCCATGGTTCCACAAAAATAAGAGAGTTGTTTTCGTATACGCCGACATATAGGTGATTAAGAGTCAGAGAATGATTGCGTATGATAATGCAGTCATCAGCTTGTTCCGGGTATATAGCATCCCAAATCAATTTAAAACTACAGGCATAATCAATACAGTTGACCTTGCCATCACGATTTACATCTTTTACATATTTCTGAGCCAGTTTGATTGTCACAATTATTTGATTATTTGTTGACTGACTTACGGTATGCACATCTGCAGGTTTATCTCCCGGAGCCATAAGAAAAAGCGGAAGGAAAATAAATAATAAACATACTGCAATTAGTGCAATCCATTTTGCAGTGTGTTTTCGCAGAGCTTTATATGACATCCATTTTCCTGGATAAAGACTGTCCTGAACATAGTTTTGGGATACATATTTCGAGAGACGCTGTTTGTCATAATCATTCATCTGATTATAGCAATTCCTGTACTGTCTTCCGATGTCGCATGAAGCGCATTCATCTTTTGTACAACGGCCAAATTGAATTCTGCAGATACAAGCTGAACGTCCTGCTGCAAGTTCACGAACAGCAAGATCATTGAATGTTTCTTCACGATGAACAAATCTCAATTCATTCTCCATATTCATACCTCCGCCTTAGTAGTTATCAGGATTAATCAAATCTTTGTTTTCGTTTTTCTTTTGATTATCCCAAAACTTACTGTTCCTGAATCCTTGCCAGAAATAAGGATTCAAAACAATTCCAAAAACAGCTGCAGCCGCGACAATGGCAAAAACACCTAAAAGAGTTTCCATAAGAGACCTCCAGAT